>DASWUW010000965.1:0-7303 GCA_036406335.1 Trebonia sp. | reverse complement strand
TGACGCAGAATTAGGGCCGGTTGCCATTCCGCTAGGCGAAATTGAAATTCCCCTTTCTTGCGGGCAGTTTTGCGGAATACTCTGACCATCAGGGGCCAGCGGGGTATTCGGGGGAGTACGCATGGGCGGGAATGTGTCATCGTCGGCAGCTCCGGTGCGCGAAAGCGCCGACTGCAAGATCATTAAGACGACGGGAGGCTTCCGGTGATCGTCGTCGTGCTGATTGCCGTTGCCGCCGTCGGCATCTGGTGGTTCACCGGGCAGCGCCACCCGATCCGCCGCTGCCCGTCGTGCAACGGCAGCAAGAAGAACGCGGGCAGCAACGACCAGCGATGGGGCAACTGCCGCCGGTGCAAGGGCAAGGGCGAGATACGCCGTTTCGGCTCGTAGCGACACCCGTCGCCACCGGATGTTCTCGTGCGCCGCGGTGTCGTCGAAGTCCTGTCGGCGGCCGGACCGCCGTCTCCTTGCGCCCGGCCCGGGTGGTTGCCCTGGGGCCGGTGCCCGCGGCACGCGGGTTTGCGGGAAGATGGGCAATTATGAGCAAGCCACCGGCGCGGGAGCGGCTGGCCGGCGCCGCGTTCGCCCTGTTCGACGAGCGCGGCTACGAGCAGACCACCGTCGACGACATCACCGAGCGGGCCGGCCTGGGCCGTACTACGTTCTTCCGGCATTACCGCTCCAAGGAAGACGTCATCTTTCCCGACCACGACATGCTGCTCGCGCAGGTGGGGGAGCGGCTGCGCACCTCCAGCCACCGCACCGCCCTGGCCGCCGTCTCCGATGCCGTCCGCCTGGTCCTGCGGCACTACATCGACGAGGGCGACGTGGCCCGGCACC
This sequence comes from Trebonia sp., assembly GCA_036406335.1. Taxonomy (GTDB): domain Bacteria; phylum Actinomycetota; class Actinomycetes; order Streptosporangiales; family Streptosporangiaceae; genus Trebonia. The sequence goes on along the minus strand of DASWUW010000965.1, from coordinate 6,463 downwards.
GCTACGCGCTCACCAGCCGGGTTCCGGCGCTGCGGGACCGGGAGATCGCCAGCGTCGCCCGTTACCAGCGACTGTTCCGCGAGTTCATCGCCAGCTGGATGGCCGACACCGCCGAACCCGACCCGCTGCGGGCCGAGTTGATGGCCGCAGCCGTGGTCGCCGCGCACAACTACGTGCTGCGGCGCTGGCTGCGGGGCGAGAGCCCCGACCCGGCGGACGAGGTCGACGCGGCCCTGAGCCTGGCCATCGGCCTGTTCGCCGCGCCCGCGAGCCAGGCTGACCGCGACGGGACCACGATCGTGGCCTTCCGCAGCGGGCAGGACATCGAAATGCTGATCCCGGCGCTGCGCAGCCTGGCCAGCGACTAACGCGGCACGCCGGGCGCTCCGCAATGCGGAATCGCCGGCTGGCCAGGAAGCTGTCAGCGGCTCAGTCAGCGGCTCAGTCGCGGACGTTCTCCTCGACGCGGTCCGCGGCCGCGGGGCCGCGCAGCTCGGTTTCCAGCAGGTTCATCGCCTTGAGGAAGACGTCCTGCTCGGTGGGCGAGAGCTGGTCCAGCACCCGGGCCAGCGGCCGGGCCGCTCCGTCGAGCCATTCGCTGACCAGCGCGGCCTGGGCCGGGAGGACCGCGACGATCGTGCGCCGCCGGTCGGCCGGGTCGGCCCGCCGCCCGATGAAGCCCGTGCGGTCCAGGTCGGCCAGCACACCGCTGACCGTGGGCAGCGTCAGTCCGAGGCGGGCAGCCAGTTCGCCTACCGTGAGCGGGCCGCCGAGGAGCTGCTCGAGCGCGGCGACGTGACGCGGGCTGAGCGGGGCGGTGGCGGGCGGGGCGGCGCCGTCCTGCCAGCGCCGCATCCCCCGGCTGACGCCGCGGAACGCCTGCATCAGCCGCAGGCAGAGCACAGAGTGCGGCGCCGCGGCCGCTTTTTCCGTCACGATCCCCCCGACGCACCGTTCTGGTTTGACACCTTCGGCCCCTACTATATACGGTTCCCCTAACAAAATAGTTTTGAAGTCCGAACCAATTCTCGGAGGACGCATGGCGCCGTCAGAACAGCTCACCTCATCCGCCCTGCAGGCCCAGCTGCAGGACGGCAGCCTGGCTGGATCCTGGACCCTGGACCCGGCCAAGTCCGAGATCCTGCTCAAGTCCCGGCACAACTGGGGGCTGAGCCCCGTGCACGGCGTCTTCCGTGAGGCCAGCGGGGGCGGCACGATCACCCCGGCCGGAGACGTCAGCGGGGTCATCGCCGTGGTGGCCGCGTCGGTCGACACCAAAAACCCCCGGCGCGACAAGCACCTGCGCTCAGCCGATTTCTTCGATATCGACAACCACCCGGAATTCACCTTCACCGCCGACAGCGCGAGCCCGGCCGGCGACGGCGTCCGGATCACCGGCAACCTGACCGTCCGCGGGAGCACCCGCCCGGCGACCTTCGACGCGAAGGTCGCCCTGGCCGGCGACGAGCTCCAGCTGGACGGGGAAATTCACGTCAACCGGGCTGACCACGGCCTGAAGTGGAACTTCATCGGGGTCGCGTCGATGCACAGCACCATCGTCGTGCACGCCGTGTTCGCCCGCCCGTAGCCCGCCCCGCCCGCCCGTAGCCCGCCCCGGACAGCGCGCTCAGGCGCGCTCGAGCACGACCACCGGGATGTCCCGTGACGTCTTCTTCTGGTACTCGTCGTAGTCCGGCCACGACGCGGCCATCTCCGCCCACATGGCCGGCTTCTCCTCCGGCGTCGCCACCCGGGCCCGGGCCGCGAACCGGTCGTCCTTGACCTGGACCTCGACGTCGGGGTCGGCTTCCAGGTTCAGGAACCACGCGGGCGGCTCGTCGGCGCCGCCCTTGGACGCGATGACCAGGTACGCGTCCTTCCAGGGGCGGAAGATCAGCGCGTGGGTGCGCTCCTCGCCGGTTTTCCGTCCCTTGGTGAACAGCACCAGGGTGGTCGTGCCCTTCATCCAGTGGTAACCGGTCTCGCCGCCGGTCTCCAGGTAGCGCTGTACGTGTTCTGCCCCGAACAGGTTCGTCTCGTTAGCCATAGGCCCAGTATTGACCCCGGCCGCGCGCGGTTACCCGCGGCCCCGGGCAAGAGCACCGGCTACCCGGCGGGATGCAGTTCCATCAGCGAGCGGGCGCCGGGCAGGGAGTGCAGCGCGGCCCGCTGCCAGCCGGCCGCGGCGAAGATCTCGTCGTACTGGTCCAGGTCGCGTTCCTGGCCGGTGGTCACGGCCAGCATGTTCAGGTCGAGCAGGGTAGCGAACCGGTCCCGGGCGGGATCGCGGATGACGTTCTCGATGACCACGGCGCGCGCACCCGGCCGGGCCGCGTCGCGGCAGTTGCGCAGGATGCGGATGCTGGCGTCGTCGTCCCAGTCGTGCAGGATGGCCTTCAGCAGGTAGAGGTCGGCCGCCGGGACCGCGGCGAAGAAGTCGCCGCTCACCCCGGTGAAGCGGCCGCCCAGGCCGTCCGCCTCCGCCGCCTGCTGGGCCGCCGCGGCGGCGTGGGGCAGGTCGAGCACCATGCCCTGCAGCCCGTCGTTGGCCCGCATCAGCTCGCGCACCAGTTCCCCGGTCGCCCCGCCGACGTCGACCGCGAGCGACACCCCGCTGACGTCGAGCACCCCGGCCGCGTCGGCGGCCAGCGTCCCGGTGATCTCGGCCAGCGCGGCGGAGAACTGCGCCGCCTCGTCCGGCTGCCCGGCCAGGTAGCCGAACAGGTCAGCGCCGAGCACGTCGGCGGCCTGGGTACCGCCCTTGCGGACCGCCTCCGGCAGCCGCCCCCACGGCAGCCAGTGCCCCGGAGCGCCGAAGACCAGCGCGGTGTCGCGCAGCGAACCGGGCGTGCCCGCCCGCAGCAGCGTGCCCGCGGGGGTCACCGAGAAACGCCCGTCGCCGCCGTAGGAGAGCAGGCCGAGAGCTGCGCAGGCGCGCATCAGCCGGTAGGTGGTCTGCGGGTCACTGGCCTCGCGGTCGGCCACGTCCCCGGCCGTCTGGGCGCCCGCGCTGAGGTGGTCGACCAGCCGCAGGTCGGCCGCGGCCCGCACCACCTGGCTGATCCAGTAACCGTGGATCATCCCGAGCAGCGCCAGCCGGCTCCGGTCGGGACGGGCGGCTTCCGGCGCGGATGTCTCCCTGGCGTCCTGCGTGTCGGGCTGTCCCATGAACCGTCTGCTCCCTGGCGCGAGGTAAAACGTCGGCGTGACCTGGTTCTGGAATATATCGACTGGTCTGCGGGCGTACCGCCCGATTCCCGTTTACGGGCGCAAACCGCCGCGCCGGGCCGCTAGCGGGAAGGCCACGGTGACGTCGAGGCCGCCGTCCGCGCGGGCGCGGGCGGTGACCGGGGCCAGGTGCGCGTCCGCGACGGCCCGGGCAATGGCGAGACCGAGCCCGTGTCCGTCGGAGCGCGCGGTCCGTTCGGCTTCCATCCGCTGGAACGGCAGGAAGAGACGGGCGACCTCCCCCGGCGGTATCACCGGGCCGCTGTTGCGCACGGTGAGCACCGCCCGGCCGTCCAGCGTCCCGGTGCTGAGCTCGGTCCAGCCGCCGGGCCGGTCCCGCCAGGAGCCAGCCGAACGCGACCGACATGACCGCGAGCACCGCCAGCGTGGCCACCGCTCCCGTTCCGAACGCGGCGGCGAACGGATGCCGGACCACCGGCGGCCCGGTACTGCCGGCCTGCTGCGTGGAGCTCACCGAGAGGAACGCGACCGCCAGCACCACCAGCCCGGACAGCAGGAACGCCCCCGCGTAGAGCAGCGCGGACCGCAGCCGCACGGTCACGGCTTACCGACCCGGTAGCCGCCTTCGCGGACCGTGTGCACCAGCGGCGGGTCGCCCAGCTTCAGCCGCAGGCGGCGGATGACCGACTTGACCGCGGTGGTGAACGGGCCGGCGGGCCAGCGCCCGCCCCCGGCGCGGGCGCGCAGCGGCACCTGATGCAGGTTTCGCCGATGTTCGCCGGGCTGGCCATCCAGGTGACCACCGGAGTGCGCGGCCTGCCGGTCGGCCCGTGGGCCGGCTCCCGGGATCAGGCCGGCGCCTCCTGGCGGCCCGTCCGCTCGACCAGGTCGGCCGCCACCTCGGCCGGGGCCAGGCGGTTACGCTGCGACGCCGCGGCCAGCAGGTGGTCGGCCTGCTCGGCCGAACAGTGATGCCGGGCCATCAGGATGCCGGTCGCCTGATCGAGGACTCCCCGGGTGGCCAGCGCCTGCTCGAGCTGGTCGGCGAGCCGGGCCGTGCGCCAGTAGCCGCGGGCGTTGGCCAGGGCCACCGAGGCGCAGGACCCGAGGGCGGCGGCCAGCCCCTCGTCGGCGGGCGAGAAACCGTATTCGCGGCGGCAGTAGATGTTCAGCGCGCCGAGTCCGTCGCCGCTGACGACCAGTGGTATCGACAGGGTAGAGGCGAACCCCGCGGAGACGGCGGCGGCGGAGAACTCGGGCCAGCGCTGGTCGCTGGCGGTGGAGTCGATGCGCAGCACCCGCTGCTTCCGGTAGGCGTCCAGGCCGGGTCCGCCGGTTTTGGCCTCGTACTGCGAGCGGTCGACCCGCCCCGCGGCCTCACTGCTGCTGACCACGGTCTCCGGTCCCTCGGCGTCCAGCAGGGTGATCCCGCCTCCGTCTCCGCCGGGCAGCGCCGCGCAGGCCAGCTCTAGGGTCTGGATCAGGGTCTTGTCCAGGCTCTGCGCGGTCACCAGGATCCCGGCCAGGGCGATCAGTGACTCGTGTTGCTGTCCGGTCTCGGTCATACCGTTAAGGACATCACCTGGTGACAGCGGGGACGACCCGCTGCGCGCACTGTCATACCCGGGAAGCGAAGAGCGGGCTCGCGGGGGCTGGCGCTAACCAGCCCGCGGCACTTCGTTTGCCGGGCAACAACGCTTCGGGTACCGGCTAGCCCGTCCGCCCGGCCGAGCCGAGGATAGTAACCGGGCCGTGCGAAACCCGTGCGGCGACCGACGGGAGGCCGCGCCGGCGGGCCGGCTGACTTGTCCGAGACCCGGAGGTGAAACATGTCTGACCTGGATATCCCGCCTACCGCGGGCGCCGCTCTGGAGGAGCTGACCGATAACGAGCTGCTGGCCTGCTACCGGGAGCACCCTCGCGGCAGCCAGGAGCAGGCGGCGGCCTGTGACGCCCTCGTGCGGCGGTACACGCCGCTGGTCCGGACGTGCGTGCGCCCGTACCGGGACAGTCCGGAGTCGGCCGAGGACCTGATGCAGGTAGCTTTCATCGGACTGCTGAAGGCGATCGCGAACTACGACCCGGCGTTCGGCAGCGGGCTGCGCGCCTACGCCACGCCGTGCATCACCGGTGAGATCAAACGCCATTTCCGGGACAAGCGGTGGCAGATCCGGGCTACCCGCCCGGTGCAGGAGCTGATGCTCGAGCTGCGCGGCGTTTCCGAGGACCTGACCCACGAGCTGGGGCGGCTGCCGGTCGAGGCTGAGCTCGCCTGGCGGCTCGGCGTCACCCCGGACGAGCTGCGCGAGGCCCGGCGGGCGGCCGAGGGGTTCAGTGCCTTGTCCCTGAACTCTCCGGTCGGCGACGACGACTCGGCCGAACTCGGGGACCTGCTCGGCATGGTCGACGCTGAGGTCGACCGGACCCTCGACATGGAGGCGGTGACGCAGCACTGGGACGAGCTGCCCCGCCGGGAGCAGCGGATCCTGCTCCTGCGCTTCTACGGCAACCTCACCCAGGAAGAGGTCGCCGCCCGGCTGGGCCTGTCCCAGATGCATATATCCCGGCTCCAGGCCCGGGCCCTGGCCCGGCTGCGGGCCCGGCTCCTGCCCCCGCCCAAGGGAGCGACCGCATGATCACACCTTGACCCCCCCTGGCCCGGGGGATGGACAGCGGCCAGCGGCGGCGGTGCGGTCACCCGCGGGCGGGAACAGCGCGGCGGCGGCGAGGCACCACTCGCCGCCGCCGCGTGCTGCCCGGCACCGTCAATCGCGCTCCCCGGGTTCGTATTGCGCGTGGCGGCCGCTGATCTGTTCGCGATGCGGGCTGCCGGCCCGCCGCCGGGCGGGCATGCTGGTAAGCAGGGTCCCGGCGACCGGCAGGCAACCAGTAATCGGCTCTTGCGCCCGCACAGACAGGATGCCAGCGATGGATTTTGAGCTTTCGGTCCGTGCCCGTGATCAGTGCGTCGTCGTCCGGATTGACGGGGAGTGCGACGCGGGCAGTACCGCGGCGCTGCGCGAGTCGCTGCTGGGCGTGCTGGCCGCGAACCCGGCCCGGGTCGTCCTGGACCTTTCCGGGCTGGATTTCCTCGACTGCGCGGGAGCCCGGGTCCTGGTGGCGGTCGGCCGCCGCGCCACGCTCCTCGGCGGAACGCTGGCCGTGGCCGCGCTCACCGACCCCGTGGCCCGTCTGCTCCAGGTAACCGGGCTGGGCGCGCGCCTGGCGGTTTTCCCGGCCGTCGACGCCGCTCTGGCTGCCGTCCGGCCCGCTG
>DASWUW010000964.1:0-1695 GCA_036406335.1 Trebonia sp. | reverse complement strand
TGGACACCCGCGGGTTGACGGTGGCCTGTTTCGACCATTGGGAGTCCCGTTGCAGGGACCCGGACCTGCACACCCACGCGGTGGTGTCGGCGAAGGTGCAGACGGTAGACGGCACGTGGCGGGCGTTGGACAGCCAGGCGCTGCACCACATCGCGGTCGCGGCGTCGGAGATGTACAACACCCGCCTCGAAGGCCAGCTGGCTGGGCGCCTCGGGGTCGAGTTCCACGAGCGGGAGCGGCCCGGCTCGGGGCGGGACGGCAAACAGGCGGTGCGGGAGCTGGTCGGGGTCGACGACCGCCTGGTTGAGGGGTTCTCCACCCGCCGGCATCAGGTGGAGGCGCACCTGGCGGTGCTGGTCGAGGACTACCGGCAGGCCTACGGCCGGGAACCCGACATGGGGACACTGCAGCGCCTGGCGGGGACGGCGGTGACCACCGACCGGCCGGCGAAGGGGACGCAGCCCCGGTCGTTCCCCCGGCTGCATGGCGGCTGGCAGATGGCCGCGGTGGACATGGCCGGGCCGGAGGCCGCCCGGGTCGACCGGACCGTCGGGGACACGGTGCGGGGGCGGGGCCGGAGCAGCCCGCCCGGCCGCCTCGACGTCGGCGGTGTCGCGGTAGGGGTGCTCGCGCGGGTGGAGGGGCGGCGGGCGACGTTCGGAAGATGGCATGTCCACGCCGAGGCGGAACGGACGGTCCGCCGCCTGGGGCTGCCGGTCGGGGAGCAGCCGGCGGCCGTGCAGGCGGTGGTGGCCGAGGTGCTGGGGCCGCTGACCCTGCAGCTGACCGCACCCGAGCCGGCAGCGGCGCCGGGGCGGCTGCGCCGCCGCGACGGGCAGTCCATCTACGTCCGGCACGCCGCCGAGCGCTACACCACCGGCCGCACGCTCGACGCGGAGCGGCGCCTCGTCGCCGCCGCGAAGACACCGGCGGACGTCGCGGTCGCCCCCGGGCTGGTGGAGGCGGTGCTGTCCACCACGTCGTGCAGCCCGGAGCAGGCGGACGCGGTCCGCCGCCTCGCTACCGAGGACCGGGCTCTGGACCTGCTGGTCGGTCCGGCGGGGACCGGGAAGACGACGACGCTCGCCGCTCTGGTCGCGGTGTGGCAGGCCGACGGCCGGCCGGTGCTGGGGCTGGCGCCGTCCGCCGCCGCCGCGGCGGTGCTGGCGGCGGAGACGGGGGTGGTGACGGAGAACGTCGCGAAGTGGCTGCACGAATCGGAAGGCCAGGGCGCCGGCACCGGAAGGTGGTCGATGCGGCCGGGGGGGCTGGTGCTGGTCGATGAGGCGTCGATGGCCGGGACGCACGCGTTGGACCGGCTGCGGGGGCAGGCGCAGCACGCGGGCGCGAAGCTGGTGCTAATCGGGGACCCCCGCCAGCTCGGGGCGGTCGGCGCGGGCGGTGCTTTGCGGCTGCTCGAGGCGGAGGTGGGTGCGGCCCGGCTGTCCGAGGCGTGGCGGTTCCGCCAGGACTGGGAGCGCGACGCCGCAGCGAGGGTCCGGGTCGGGGACCAGGGCGTCGTCAACCTCTACACCGGCCACGGGCGGTTGACCGGGGGGTCGGACGCGGCGATGGCGCCGGCGGCGTTCGCGGGCTGGCAGGCAGACGTGGCCGCCGGGCGGAGCGCGGTGCTGGTCACCGGCGCCGGGGTCGACGTCGCCGACCTGTCCGCGCGGGCGCGGGCGGCGCGGGTGG
>DASWUW010000963.1:0-3048 GCA_036406335.1 Trebonia sp. | reverse complement strand
GCGAGCGCAGAACAGGTCGCGCCCCTCCACCAGCTCCACGCCCATCAGCCGGGCCAGCAGGGTGTGCTCGAAGTAGGCGGCGTTGTACACGCCGGGGGTGAGCACGACCACGCACGGATCCTCGGTGCCGCGCGGGGCCGCCGCGCGCAGCGCGGCCAGCAGCCGGGACGGGTACTCGTCGACCTGGTGGATCTTCTGGTCGCTGAACAGGGCGGGGAACAGCCGGGTCATGGCCAGCCGGTTCTCCAGGACGTAGCTGACCCCGGACGGGACCCGCACGTTGTCCTCCAGGACCCGGAACTTGCCCTGCTCGTCGCGGATGAGGTCGATGCCGGCCACGTGCACGCGGACGCCGTTGGGGGGCTCGATGCCGGCCACCTCGCGGCGGAATTTCTCGCTGGTAAAGATCAGGTTCCAGGGGACGACACCGTCGTCGAACGCCCGGCCGGGGCCGTAGACATCGGCCAGGAACGCCTCCAGGACCTTGACCCGCTGGCGGACACCGCGCGAAACGAGGTCCCACTCGGCCACGTCGATGATCCGCGGGATGAGGTCGGTAGGCATGGCCCGTTCCTCGCCCGCGAAGTCGTAGGTGACCCCGCGGTCGGTGAACGCCCGGGCCAGCTGCTCGGCCCGGTACCTCAGCTCGGCCGGATCCATGGGCTGCAGGACCGAGACGAGTGCGTCGTAGGCCGCACGCGGCCTGCCCGGGGCCGCGAACATCTCGTCCCAGGCCTCCGCGAGCCGGTAACCATCGAAAATGTCCGCCACAACCCCCAGCCTAGCGAGCCGCTGTTCCACCTCTATTTCAGCAGGTGACAGCTGCGTTTCTGCTTTATTTCACCGCGTACCGGATCTAGCGGCCAACCGGGCCCGGCCCGTTACCCTCGACTGGGGGGATATCGCCCGCGTCCCGGCTGGCACAACGATCACTGACATCTCTCTATCAGTTCCGCATCGGCAAAAGCCGCAAACCGCCAGGGCACTGTGATCGCGCTGACGGTTACGCTGGCGGAAAGAGGAGGCGGCATGTACATCCCGGCTCATTTCGCGGCCGACGCGGCGGCGGTAGACGAGCTGCTGCGTCACCACGGAGCGGCTGACCTGGTCACGGTGACCCCGGAGGGGCTGGTCGCGACCCTGCTGCCGTTTATCTACGTACCTCCGGCGGAGCTGGCCGCAGCCGGGTCGGATACCGGCGGATCAGCTACCAGCGGGTCAGCCACCGGCGGGTCAGCTACCGGCGGATCAGCTACCGGCGGATCAGCTGGGGCCGGGCCGGGTCAGGCCGGTTCCCTGGGCGCGCTGCACGGTCACCTGGCCCGGAACAACCCGCAGTGGAAGCTCGGCTCGGCCGGCGAGGCCCTGGTTATCGTGCGCGGGCCCGACGCCTACATCTCGCCCGGCTGGTACGCCGCGAAGGCGGAGCACGGGCGGGTGGTGCCGACCTGGAACTACGTGACCGCGCAGGTGTACGGGCGGCTGGTGGTGCACGACGACCCGGCCTGGACCGAGGACCTGGTGCGACGGCTCACGGTCAAGCACGAGGCGTACCGGGAGTACCCGTGGTCGGTGGACGACGCACCCCGGCCCTACATCGAGGGTCAGCTGCGGGCCATCGTCGGGGTCGAGCTCGAGATCACCCGCATCGAGGCGAAGGCGAAGCTGAGCCAGAACCGGCCGGCCGCCGACATCGACGGCGTGACCGCCGGGCTGCGGGAGCGGGGCGACGCCGCCAGCGCCGACGCGGTAGCGCGGGCCCGGCGCTAGACAGCAGAGCGCGGGCCCGGCGCTAGGAGGCGCCGCGGCGGGCCAGTTCCTGCTGGCCGGCCGCGCGCATCGCCTCTAGCGGGGCGGGCTTGCCGGTCATCAGCTCCACCTGGGCCGCGGCCTGGTGCAGGAGCATCGCGTAGCCGCTGGCCACGACCGCGCCCGCGGCGGCGGCGGCCTGCGCCAGCGGAGTCGGCCAGGGGTGGTACACCACGTCCAGCAGGACGGCCGGGGCCTGGCGAGTCAGCCGGATCCGTTCCGCGTAGGCGTCCGCGGCTCCGGCCGGGACGGTGGAGATCAGCAGGCCGGGGCCCGCCTGGCCGCCTTCCAGGAGGTCCTCCCAGGGGCGGAGCCGCACCTTCAGGCCCAGCCGGTCGGCGGTGGCGAGCAGGGCCGACGCGCGGGACGGGTCGCGCAGCACGACGTCGGCACCGGGCAGGCCGAGTTCGCCCGCGGCGGCCAGTGCGGAGCAGGCGGTCGCGCCCGCGCCGATGATGGTGACGCCGCCCGGCGCCGGGCCGCCCGCCTCGGTGAGCGCGTCCACGATGCCCGGCACGTCGGTGTTGTAGCCGTAGCGGCCCTCGGGGCGGAACACCACGGTGTTGGCGCCGCCGGTGGCCGCGGCCAGCCGGTCCGCGTGGTCCAGCAGCGGCAGCACCGCGCGCTTGAGCGGCATGGTCAGCGACAGGCCCGCCCATTCGGGACCGCGCGACCCTACGTAGGCCGCCAGTCCCGCCTCGCCGCACTCGACCAGGGCGTAAGTCCAGCCGCCGAGGCCGAGGGCCGCGTACGCGGCCCGGTGCAGCACGGGCGACAGGGAGTGGGCGACGGGCTGGCCGAGGACTGCTGCTTTCATAGCAGGCGAGGCTACCCGCCGTCACTGGCCTTTCAGGGGGGACGCGGAGAACTGGGATTTGCCGTCCGGAACGGTGAGGAAGTACAGCCAGTCGCCGTGAGCGGGGTGCAGGATGCCCTGGATCGCGGCCTGACCCGGATTGGAGATCGGGCCGACCGGCAGCCCGGCGTTGGCGTACGTGTTGTACGGGCCGGGCGTGCGGGTCTGCCTGATGGTGGCGCTGACCGCGTACTTGCCCAGCCCGTACAGCACCGTGCTGTCGAACTGCAGGTGCATGCCCTTGGCGATGCGGTTGTGAATGACCTCGGCGATCTTCGGGTAGTCGCTGACCGAGCCGCCTTCGGCCTGGGCCAGCGAGGCCTCGATAATGAGCTGGGACGGCGTCAGGCCCACCGTCCTGGCCGCGGCCGCCAGGCCGTCCA
>DASWUW010000962.1:0-1800 GCA_036406335.1 Trebonia sp. | reverse complement strand
CATGGGGGCGAACGCGCCGTAAGGGTCGAACGGCAGCTCCTGCCAGCCGCCGGGGCCGTGCCGGTAGCCCAGCGCGAGCTCCCCGGCGGGGAACTCCTCCGCGGCGAACCCGGTCCGGGTCAAGCCCAGCGGAGCCAGCAGCCGGGTCCGGACGAACTCGTCGTAGGGCAGGCCGGACGCGGCCGACACGACCAGGCCGAGGACCGCGTAGCCGAGGTTGGAGTACTCGAAGCGGGTGCCCGGCGCCCAGTTGAACGTGATCCCGCCCGCCAGCAGCCGGCGGAACTCGTCGATCGGCAGCCCCTGCTGGCGGTCGCCCCACGGGTCGTCGGTCGGGAACCCGGCCGTCATCGTCAGCAGGTGCCTGATCGTCAGCGGCCCGGCGTCCGCCGCCCCGTTGACCCAGCCGGCCATCTCGGGTACGTAGGTCGCCGCCGGGTCGTCCAGCTTGAGCGCCCCGGCGTCGCGCAGCAGCAGGACCGCGGACGCGGTGAACGACTTCGACATCGAGGCGATGCGGAAGACCGTCCGCTCGTCCGGGGCGGGCCCGCCGAGGGACCGGGCGCCGAACCCGGCCGCGTGCACCAGCTCGCCGTCGCGCACGATGCCGTAGCTGATCGCGGGCTGGCCGTCCCGCTCGTGGAAACGGCCGACGATCTCGTCAGCCGCGGCGAAGCTGATGCCGAGCAGGTCGTTGCTCGGGGTGACGACGGAAGCGAAATCACTGGACACCCGTGTATCCTCCCATGCCCCTGGCGTGCGACTATCGGAGATGTCCGGGTACGCCAGAGGGGCGCCTCGAGACTTCTGGAGGTTCAGACTATGTCGTCTGCCATCACGCGTTCATCTCCCGGGGGGACGACCCCCCGTACCCCCCGGGGCACGTCCGACGGAGAAGCGATCGTACCGGACGTGCAGGCGGAGGGGTTGTACGGCGGCCGCAAGCCGGGGCGGGTCACGGTCCGGGACATCGCCGCGGCCAAGGCCCGGGGTGAGAAGTGGCCCATGCTCACCGCCTACGACGCGCTCACCGCGGGCATCTTCGACGAGGCCGGGATCCCGGTCCTGCTGGTCGGCGACTCGGCCGGCAACGTGGTCTTCGGGTACGACACGACGATCCCGGTGACCCTGGATGACCTGATCCCGCTGACCGCCGCCGTCGTCCGGGGGACGAGCCGGGCGATGGTGGTCGCGGACCTGCCCTTCGGCTCCTACCAGGCGTCGCCGACGGAGGCACTGCACGCCGCCTTCCGGTTCATGAAGGAGGCGGGCGCGCACGCGGTCAAGCTGGAAGGCGGCCAGCGGGTCGCGCAGCAGGTGGAGGAGCTTGCCCTGGCCGGCGTGCCGGTGATGGGGCACCTCGGGCTCACCCCGCAGTCGGTGCACGCGTTCGGCGGGTTCCGGGTGCAGGGCCGGGGCGAGGACGGCCAGCGGCTGCTGCACGACGCCAAGGCACTCGAGGCGGCGGGCGCGTTCGCGGTGGTGCTGGAGGGGATCCCGGCCCCGCTCGCGGCCCGGATCACCGCGTCGCTGCACATCCCGACCATCGGCATCGGGGCCGGCCCCGACTGCGACGCGCAGGTACTGGTGTGGCAGGACATGGCGGGGCTGTCCGCCCGCTCGCCCAAGTTCGCCAAGCGCTACGCCGACGTCGCCGCGGTGCTGCGCGGCGCGGCGGCCGAGTTCGCGGCCGATGTCGCCGGGGGCACGTTCCCCTCCGAGGAGTACTCCTACAAGTAATAGCCCGCCCAGCCGAACGGGCGCGGGTTCCCCTTCCGGGTGACACCCGCGCCCGTTCGT
>DASWUW010000961.1:0-1555 GCA_036406335.1 Trebonia sp. | reverse complement strand
CAGCGTCATCGTTGATGTCGAGGGAACCGGCGAGGAGGCGAAGTTCAGCTTCCTCAGCCAGCCGAAGCCGGACTCGGTGCCGGACGAGGCGGAACTCGTCGCCGCCACGGCCAGCGAGCCGCTGAGCGGTACCAACCCGAGTGCGTCGCCGTCCAGCGACGGCCCGGGTACCGCCCAGGCCCTCGGCTAACTAGTTCAGTCCGCTGACGCGAAGCGGGCCGGGAACGTCAGTTCCCGGCCCGCTTCGCGTTTTGCGGTCCCGGTACGGCCGCGGTGCGGCCCTAGTGGAGCCCGGATGCGGCCGCGGGCCAGCCAGGCCGGCGTCAGGCCGGGAGCGCGTAGCGGCCGTCGGGCAGCGGGTCCACCAGCCCGTCGGCCACCAGGCCGTCCAGGGCGCGGGCGCGCTGCACCGGATCGGGCCAGACGGTATCCAGGCGGGCCTGCGCCACCGGCTCGCGGGAATCCCGCAGGACCGCCAGCAGACGTCCCCGGCACTGCCGGTCGGTGCCCTCGTACGTCTGGCCCACGGGCCGTACGGCGGCCTCCGGGCGGCCCGCGGCGAGCCAGGCGCACTGCTGGGTGAGCGGGCAGTCGCCGCACCGGGGAGCGGCCGCCGTACAGGTCAGCGCGCCCAGCTCCATGACCGCGACCGACCAGCGGGCGGCGGTCGCGTCGTCGGCGGGCAGCAGCGATTCGGCCAGCCGGTACTCCGCCACCGAAGGTGCGGTGCCGGGGAACTCCCGGCCCGACTCGACGCGGGTCAGCACCCGGCGCACGTTGGTGTCGAGCACGGCGTGCCGGGCGCCGAAGGCGAAAACCGACACCGCCGCCGCTGTGTAAGCGCCGATTCCCGGCAGCGCCAGCAGTTCCTCCCGCGTCGACGGCAGCTGCCCGGCGTACTGCCGGGTCACGATCACCGCGATCTGGTGCAGCCGCAGCGCCCGGCGCGGGTAGCCGAGCCGTCCCCACTGGCGCACGGCCTCCCCGGCCGGGTCGGCCGCCAGCGCGGCCGGGGTCGGCCACCGCGTCAGCCAGGCCTGGTAGGCGGGCAGCACCCGGCTGACCGGGGTCTGCTGCAGCATGATCTCGCTGACCAGCACCGCCCACGGCGATACCCCCGGTGCCCGCCACGGAAGATCGCGCGCGTTGGCCGCGTACCAGTCGAGCACCCGGTCGGCGTAAGACGAGGACATGACGAGCATTATGCGCGATTGCGGCACCGCGCGAGACTCCTTCCGCCTGGGAGCCGCCCAGGCCGGGGTCTGCCCCGGCGCGGCTACCGAATACGGCACGTAATCAGCTGCATACTTTCCGCATGCAGCTGGATGCGGATCGTGAGGAGTCCCGGTACGTCGGCGAGTACGACGAACCGGATGACGATTACGGTGACGACGACGCGCCGGACGAGCAGACCTGGGTCCCGGACGACTCCGCGGCCTACTGGCGGCGCCGGTTCCTGATCCTCGGCGGCGGCGTGGCCGCGCTCGGGCTGTGCGCCTGGCTGTTTCCCGGTGCCCACCAGCCGACGGCCCGTCAGGTCGCCGCGGCCCGGGCG
>DASWUW010000960.1:0-1822 GCA_036406335.1 Trebonia sp. | reverse complement strand
GGCAGACACGACAAACACGGATGGCGGGCCGGGGAATACCGGTCCGCCATTCGCATGTACTGAGGGGATCTGATCATGGCGGAGTTCGCTGACCACGCCGCGCTCAAGGTGCAGGCCGGCCACGGCGGGCACGGCTGCGCTTCGGTCCACCGGGAGAAGTTCAAACCGCTCGGCGGCCCGGACGGCGGCAACGGCGGCCGCGGCGGCAGCGTCATCCTGGAGGTGGGCGCATCCGCCTCCACCCTGCTTGATTTCCACCGGCGGCCGGTCCGCAAGGCGGCCAACGGCCATCAGGGCGAGGGATCGAACCGGAACGGCGCGGCCGGCCCCGATCAGGTGATCATGGTTCCGGACGGCACCGTCGTCCTCGACGCGGACGGGCAGGTACTGGCCGACCTGACGGGCGTCGGCACGCAGTTCATCGCCGCCCAGGGCGGTCACGGCGGCCTCGGCAACGCGGCCCTCGCGTCCACGAAGCGCAAGGCGCCGGGCTTCGCGCTGAAGGGCGAGCCCGGGGAGGAGCGCGAGCTCACCCTGGAACTCAAGACCGTCGCCGACATCGGCCTCATCGGCTTCCCCAACGCGGGCAAGTCATCGCTGATCGCCGCCATGTCCGCCGCCCGGCCGAAGATCGCCGACTACCCGTTCACCACCCTTATCCCCAACCTCGGGGTCGCCGAGGCGGGCGACGTCCAGTTCGTCGTCGCCGACGTGCCCGGCCTGATCCCCGGGGCCAGCGAGGGCAAAGGCCTCGGCCACGACTTCCTGCGGCACGTCGAGCGGTGCTCGGCCCTGGTCCACGTCCTCGACTGCGCGACGGCCGAGCCCGGTCGTGACCCGA
The DNA here is from genome assembly GCA_036406335.1 of Trebonia sp. Classification (GTDB taxonomy): domain Bacteria; phylum Actinomycetota; class Actinomycetes; order Streptosporangiales; family Streptosporangiaceae; genus Trebonia. Next base: position 981 of record DASWUW010000960.1, on the reverse strand, counting down.
TCAGCGACCTGGACACGATCGAGGCCGAGCTGGCGGCCTACGAGGAGACCACCGGCCGCGCGCTCGTCGGCAGCGGCCTGGCCGGCACCAAGCTGACCGACCGTCCGCGGCTCGTCGTCCTCAACAAGGTGGACGTCCCGGAGGGCCGCGAGCTCGCCGACCTGGTCAAGCCGGAGCTGCAGGCCCGCGGCCTGGGCGTCTACGAGGTGTCCGCCGCCACCACCGAGGGCCTGCGCGAGCTGAAGTTCGCGATGGCCGAGATCGTGGTCGCGGCCCGCGCGGCCGCGCCGGAGGCGAACGCGGTCCGCCTGGTGATCCGGCCCCCGGCGGCCAAGGACACCGGATTCGAGGTCATCCGCACCGCCGACGGTTCCTACCTGATCCGGGGCGAGAAGCCCGTGCGCTGGGTCAGCCAGACTGATTTCACCAACGACGAGGCGGTCGGCTACCTGGCGGACCGGCTGGCCCGGCTCGGGGTGGAGCAAGCCCTGGCTAAGGCGGGCGCTGAGGCAGGTGACACGGTCCTGATCGGCAGCTACGAGGACGCGGTGGTCTTCGACTGGGACCCGGAGCTGTCCGCCGGCGGCGGGCACGCGGCCGGCCCGCGCGGTTCGGACTACCGCCTGGGAAGATGAGGCCGTGCCGGACCCTGCCCGACCTGATATCGCCATTTCGCCCCGGACCGTCGTCAAGATCGGCTCCTCTTCGCTCGCCCGGAACGGTGTCATCGACGATGCCCGCATCGCCGCGCTGGCCGGGGCGATCGCGGCCACCGTCCAGGGCGGCCGGCAGGTCCTGCTGGTCTCCTCCGGCGCCATCGCCACCGGCCTGGCCCCGCTGGGCCTGAGCAAGCGCCCGCGGGACCTGGCCACCCAGCAGGCGGCCGCCAGCGTCGGCCAGGGCCTGCTCATCGCCCGCTACACCGAAGCCTTCCGCGTCTACGGCCTCGGCGTCGGCCAGGTACTGCTGACCGCCGACGAC
>DASWUW010000959.1:0-8754 GCA_036406335.1 Trebonia sp. | reverse complement strand
CCATGACCTCGCCGTCCAGCACCGGCTCGCGCCCGAGTACGTAATCCCCGTCGAGGGCAAGCTTGGTACCGTCGTCGAAGACGAGCACGCCGAGTGGCGGTCGGGGGCGGCGCTCCAGGTTCCGGGGCGGCTGGTCCAGGCCGGCGCCGCACTGGCGGCAGACGCGGGCCTGCGGGTCGTTAAAGTGCGCGCGCGGGCACAGCGCCCCCTCCACCAGGACCGGCGGCGGGGCATCCCCGGCCTCGTCGGCGACCGCCGTGGCCGGGGCGGGCGCCGCCGGGGTATCGGCCGTCGGCGGGTGCCAGCCGGGCGGGCCCGGCGGCGCCGGGTACCAGTCCCCGCCGCCGCCGACCGCGCTGGCCGGCGGGGAGCCGGTCTGCGGGGCGGCGTCCGGGGCGGGTGCCGCCGCGGATGTCACCGGGGCAGCCGGCCAGTTCACCGCCGGCTCCGCGTCCGGCGTGGTCACCGGCGGGCCGGACCCGGGCCCGCCCGCCGACATGGTTACCACCAGCCCGCCGCCGGGTACCACGCCGCTGCCGAGCCAGAACCGGGGATCGGGCGGCGCCGTATTCCCGGCCTCCAGCACCAGGGTGACGGCCGGGCCGGCGAACGTCCGGCTGACCGGGATCACCGAGTCGCTGGCGGTAAGGGTTACCCGCTGGCCGTCCTCCGTCTGCACGGTCGCCGTCCCCTGGCCGTGCACCAGCACGGCCACGCCGCCGTCGGCCGTGACGCCTGCGCAGGCCCAGGCAGGCCGCCCGGTCCAGCCGAGCGCCGCCCGGGCCGCCCGGCGTACCAGGTCGCGGCCGTCACCGGTCGTCCCGGCGACTTCCGCCAGCGCGCTGAGCAGCGGGTCGGGGCCGGGGCCGGGGCCGTCCATCACCGCGACCAGCGCGCCGAACCGGGCAACGGTCCCGGGACCAGGCAGCGGAACGCAGCTGGTGATCTTCACGCTGGCTTCACCCGGCGCAGGAATAGGGGTACGAGATGACGGTATCGCTCCGGGCCGGCGTGAGCACGCGCAGCGTTACCTTCGCCTGACCGGTTCCCTTGCCGTGGAACGTAAAGTCCAGACTCACCCGGACCTCGTCGCTGCCGCTGCCAGGGGCCTCGGCCACGAGTACCGTCGGCTTAGCCAAGGTGACCGGGTCGGTAATCCATTCGTAGCTGATCGGCCCGCCGTGGCCGTTGGTGATGATCACCGCGGCAATCACGGTCGTGCCGTTGCAGATTCCCGTCTTCCCGGGCACGAACCCGACCTTCGTGACCGCGAGCTTGGCGTGCGACCGCTCGTAGACGTAGACCCACACGCCGGCCGCAAGGGCCAGGGTAAGGAGGGTGCTGAGCACCCCCGGCCAGCGGCGGCGGCGCGGACGGTCCCGCGGCCGCTCGGCCGGCCAGGCGGGCACCCCGTCGCTGCCCCGGCCGGCCGTCGGCGGCGCGGGCCGGGGCGGCACCGGAGGCGGCAGCGGAAGCGGGGCCGGCTCCCGGGCCTCCCAGGGCGGCGCGGCGGCGGTATCCCGGCTGCCCAGGTCCGAGAACCCCTGGACCGTCTGGCCGGGGCCGGGCGGGCTCATCCCGTCGCGGCCGGCCATTCGCTCCGGGGTCGCCGCGCTGGGGCGGCCCAGCGCGGGCAGCACCGGCTCCATCCGGGTCTCGTCGGCCGCGTCCGGGAGGTCCCCCGGGCGGTAAGTCTGGCGGTCGGCCTCGTGCTGCGGCTCGTCCCGGCGGATAGTGTGCGCGATAGCCGCGAGGCGGCTGATGACCTGGTCCGCGTCGGCCGGCCGGGCCGTCCGGTCCTTCGCCATCAGCTGGCTGACCAGGTCCGGCAGCTCAGGCGGAAGGTCCGGCCGCAGCACCGCCAGCGAATCCGGCTGGTCCATCACCTGCATCATCAGCAGCGCCGCGGGCAGCGGCGACCGGAACGGCAGGCGCCCGGAGAGCAGCTGGTACAGCACGCAGCCGAGCGAGTAGAGGTCGGAGCGGGCGTCCACCTCATCGCCCTGAGCCTGCTCCGGGGACATGTAGGCGATGGTGCCCACCGCGTGCCCGCGCATCGTCAGCCGCGGGGAGTTGTCCTCCAGCAGCCGCGCGATGCCGAAGTCGATGATCTCGACGCCGAGCTGCGGGGTCACCATCAGGTTGCTCGGCTTGATGTCGCGGTGCACGATGCCCGCCGCGTGGGCGGCGGCCAGGCCGGTGCTCGCCTGCTCGGCGATGCGCAGCACGCTGGAGACCGGGAACAGCCCCATGCCCCGCGCCCCGCGTTCGTCCATCATGCTGGCCAGCGAAACCCCCGGGGCCAGCTCCATGATCATGAACAGCTGGTTGCCGATCCGGCCGGCGTCAAGCGAGGTCACGATGTTCGGGTGCCGGAGCCCGGCCACCACGGTGGCCTCGCGCCGGAACCGGCCGATGGTCTCCGCCAGCAGGCCGGGATCGTCGATCTGGGACAGCTCGACCAGCTTGATGGCGACCGGCCGGCGCGTGGCCATGTCCCGGCCGCGCCAGACCTCGCCCGAACCGCCCCGTCCCAGGGGGACCTCAAGCTCGTAGCGTCCGGCCAGGACCCGCTCCACCGGTGGGCTCTCCCCCCTCCTGAGCTGCGCTGAGAACACACACAGGCGGCAAATGGTAATAAGGCACAGGCGGCCGTGCGGACCTCGGCTGCCGCTCTGCCGGCACCTTACCCGCTCCCGGTTTCAGGTACGCGTCACCGGCAACCCGGCGCGCTCACATATTAATTGAAACGCGATCGCATCTCCGGCCAAATCGCATCTCTATGTATGGGACGAACATCTAGACCATTTGGTTCATTAACGCCGCGGTTTTTTGCCGGCGGCCCCGGACTTCGCCGCGGGGCCCTTAGCCGGCCGGGAGCTCGCCCAGGGTGAGCGGCACCGGCCGGGTCTGGCCGCCGCGGGTGACCGACAGGGTGAGCCGGTCGCCGGGATCGGCGCCGGCCAGCACGCTGGCCAGCGTCTGGGTGTCCGGAACGGGGGTGCCGCCGGCCGCGGTGATGACGTCGCCCGGGCGCAGCCCGGCCCGGTCGGCGGGGCCGCTGCCGGTAACGGCGACGATGCCGGTCCCCGCGGCCGTGCCGTCCGGGCCGGCGACCGTGTCGACCTGGGCGCCGATGGCGGCCCGGTGCGAATGGGTCACGGCGCCCGTGCGGATGAGCTGCCCGGCGATATCGCGGGCCAGGTTGGACGGGATGGCGAAGCCGATGCCCTGAACCGAGGAGCCGTCCTGCGAGCCGGCCGCGGTCAGCGTGGGGATGCCGATCACCTTCCCGGCGGCCGTCACCAGCGCCCCGCCGCTGTTGCCGGGGTTGATGGGCGCGCTGGTCTGGATCGCGTCCGGCAGGGTGGCCCCGGCCTGCCCGGCGTCGGCGGGCTCGGTGACGACCCGGCCCGTGGCGGAGATGATCCCGCTGGTCACGCTGCCAGCCAGGCCCAGCGGGTTGCCGACCGCGAGCACCACGTCGCCTGCCTGGGCCGCGGCCGAGTCGCCGAACTGGGCCGGCTGCAGCCCGGACGGGTCAGCCACCTTGATGACGGCCAGGTCGTCGGGCGGGTAGCGGCCGACCAGGGTCGCGGTGCGCGGGGCGGGGTCGCCCGTCACCTGGACCTGGAACGTGGTGGCGTCCCCGGCCACGTGCGCGTTGGTGACGATGTCGCCGGACCGGTCCAGCACTACCCCGGACCCGAGTCCCTCGGTGGTGCTGATCAGCACCACCGAGGGCAGTACCTGGCGGACGACGTTCGCGTAGCTGGTGAACGTGCCGCGGCCGGCCTCGGTGGCGGCGGCCGGGGCGCTGGCGGTGACGGCGGCCGGGGCGGCGGCGGCACCGACGGCGACACCGCTGCCGCCGATCGCCACGGCCGCTGCCAGTGCGACGGCCGACCGGCGGGCCCGCTGGGTGATTTTCATGAACCCAGCAGAACCGGTCGCGGTGCAGGTGCGGTGCCGCCGCTGTGTCGACGGTGTGGAGACGAGACGGCGGTCAGACGGCGGGCAGGGTCAGGGTGAGGCGGGCTCCGCCGCCGGGCGGGCTGGCGGCGGTGAGCGCGCCGCCGTGGGCCTGGGCCAGCTCGGCCGCGACGGCTAGCCCGATCCCGCTGCCGGAGGTCCGGGCGGCCTCCCGGCCGCGCCAGAACCGGTCGAAGATCCGGGGCAGCTCGTCGGCCGGGATGCCGACGCCGGTGTCGGTGACCGCGAGGACCGCGAGGACACCGTCGGGCCCGGTGCGGATGGTGACGGTGCCGCCGGCCGGGGTGAACTTGAGCGCGTTGCCGAGCAGGTTGGTGATGACCTGGTGCAGCCAGCGGGCGTCGGCCAGCACCGGCGCCGGGGCCAGCTGCCGGTCCAGCGCGACCTCGGCCGTCTCGAACCGGCGGGCCAGGCTGTCGGCCGCGGTCTGGGCGAGGTCGGCCAGGTCGTGCCGTTCGCGGGTCAGCTGGAGGACGGCGGCGTCGGCGGCGGCCAGCGTCTGCAGGTCGTCCACCATGCGGGCCAGCCGCAGCACCTCGTCGCGAAGCGAGCCCAGCTCACCCGGGGTCGGCTCGATGACGCCGTCGAGCAGGGCCTCGTGCCCGGCCTGGAGCACGGCGACCGGGGTGCGCAGCTCGTGGGCGACGCTGGCGACCAGGTCGCGGCGGACTTTGTCCTCGTAGTCGAGGGTGTTCGCCATGTGGTCGAACGCGGCGGCGAGCTCGCGCAGCTCACCCGGAGCCCGGATGTCGCCCGCGCGGGCGGACCGGTCGCCGCCGGCCATTGCCCGGGTCACCGTGATCAGCCGGGCGACCGGGCGGGTGATCCGCCGGGCGACCGCCAGCCCGGCGAGCAGGGCGAGCAGGGCGGCCAGGCCGGCCGTCCCGGCGATCGCGCGCAGCAGCGCGGTCCGCAGCACCGAGTCGGCGCCGCCGAGGCCGGACTTGGTCAACCCGGCCAGGACCGAGCCCACCGGCCGGCCCCGGACCAGCACCGGCGCGCTGGCCCGGGGACGGCCGGCCGTGGCAAAACCGCTGGTGGCCGTTACCGCATGGCCGGCCGCGTCGCGGACCTGAAGCTGCACGCCGCTGCTCGCGGCCAGCTCGATGAACGGGGCGAGGGCGGCCGGGGACCAGGCCTGGTGCTGCTGCCAGGAGCTGGCCACCGATACCGCGAACGAGCTGGCCAGCTGCTGGCGCTGACGGGCGGCCAGCGAGGAGACGTCGGCCGAGGAGAAGACCGCGGTGAGCACGGCGATCAGCGCGACCGCGGCCAGCGCCACGCCGAGGAAAGCCAGCGCCAGCCGGGTGCCCAGCGTGCTGCCCCGGTGCGCGCCGCCGCCGGATCCGCCCCGGGCGGGCCGCCCCGGGCGGGGACTCGGCCCCGAGGGCGGGGTATCAGTCATCGCGGGCCAGGCCGAGGCGGTAGCCGCCGCCGAGTACGGTCTGGATGACGGCCGGGTTGCCCGGGTCCGCCTCGATTTTGCGGCGCAGGTTCTTCACGTGCGAGTCGACCGTGCGCTCGTAGCCCTCGAACTCGTAGCCGCGCACCTTGTTGATCAGCTCGAAGCGGGAGTAGACCCGTCCCGGGACGGTCGCCAGCGCACCCAGGATTCCCCATTCGGTGGGCGTGAGCTGGGCCGGCGTGCCGCGCACGGTCACGCTCCGCCGCTCCTCGTCGATGACCAGGACCCCTCCCCCGTAGCTGGCGGCGCCGTGGGCGGCGGCGGCCGGGCCGCCGCGGCGCAAGATCGCCTGCACCCGCAGGACCAGCTCCCGGGGGCTGAACGGCTTGGTCACGTAGTCGTCCGCGCCGAGCTCGAGCCCGCGGATCCGGTCCTCCTCGGACGCCTTGGCCGTCAGCATCACGATAGGCACCGCCGAAACCGCCCGTAGCTCCCGGGCCACGGTCTCGCCGGGCACGTCGGGCAGGCCGAGATCCAGCACCACCAGGTCCGGCGCGGCCTCGGTAGCCAGGGTGATCGCCTCGGCGCCGGAACCGGTGGACAGCACCGTGAAGCCGGCCCGCTCCAGGTACGACCGGATGAAGTCCCGCAGCTTGCGCTCGTCCTCCACCACCAGCACCGTGGCCGCCATCGTGCCCTCCCGTCGTTGCCGCGCGGTGCGCGCCTCCACACCGTCACCATGTCAACTGCACCGGACGGGCACGCGCGCCGGATGCACTGGTACCGCGCAGCGATACCCGCTAGCACCGCAGCATAAGGCAGGGCGGATGACTGGAAGCGACCTGATCGTGGCGGCACCGTGGATCGTCTTCGGTGTCTGCCTGGCGGTGCTCTGCATCCGCCTGCTCCGGAGAAGGGGATGAGTGTGTTCGACAGCCTGTTCGACAGCATCCAGGTTGGCTCGGCGCTCACCTACCTGATCGCCTTCATCATCCCGGCGCTCGACGCAGTCATCCCGGTGCTGCCCGGCGAGACGGTGGTTATCGCCCTCGGCGTGGCCACCGCGGGCAGCGCCGACCCGCGCATCGCGCTGCTCGTCGGCTGCGCCGCCGCGGGCGCCTTCGCCGGCGACAACCTGTGCTACCTGCTCGGGCGCCGTTTCGAGCCCGTGGTGCAGCACCGGTTCTTCGGGACGCCGAAGGGGAAGCGGACCCGGGAGTGGGCTGAGCGGTCACTCGCCCGCTTCGGAACGCAGCTCATCGTCGTCTGCCGCTTCATCCCCGGCGGCCGCACCGCGGTGACCCTCACCTGCGGGCTCACCGGCTACCGGCGCCGCCGTTTCACCGTCGCGACCGCGCTGGCCGCCGTCCTCTGGGCGCTCTACGCGTTCTTCATCGGCCGCGTCGGCGGCCGGGCCTTCCAAGACAACGAGTGGGCCGGACTCCTCATCGCCTTCGGCGCCTCGCTCGCCGTCAGTGCTGTCATCGAGGTCGTCCGCCGGCTCGCGCGCGCCCGCCGGCCAGGCCAGCCGGAGAACGCCTCCATCTGATCTCCACGTGGCCCGGACCGGCTCTGCACAGGAACGGGCGAACCTGGATCTCGCACAGCAAAGCGAAGGGAAAGGAAATTGCCATGCTAGGAAACGGAGCCCCGCTGCTCAGTCCGGTCAGCGCCGCGTGGAACACCGTCGCGCGGTTCGACGACTACGAGAGCGCGCAGCGAGCGGTCGACCGGCTCTCCGACAACGACTTCCCGGTCGAGAAGCTCGACATTGTCGGGTCCGGCCTGCGGCTGGTTGAGCGGGTGACCGGCCGGCTGACCAAGGGACGCGCCGCGGGCGCGGGCGCGCTGAGCGGGCTGTGGGCGGGCCTGCTGTTCGGGATCCTGCTCGGGCTGTTCACCTCCGGGCACTCCTTCCTCGCGGTGGCCGCGACCGGCGCCGCGCTCGGCACGGGGTGGGGCGCGGTCTTCGGTTACGTGGCCCACGCCGGCACCAAGGGCCAGCGGGATTTCAGCTCGGTCCGCCAGCTGGTCGCGACCCACTACGACCTGATCGCGCGCGAGGGCATGGTCGACCGCGCCCGGGCCGAGCTCAGCGCGGCGGGCCTGCTGCCGCCGGCGACCGAGGCGGCCCGCTGAGCACCCGGGTCCGGCGGCCGGACGGAGGCCGGCGTTGACCGTTCCGGTATGGGCCTGGGCCGTGTTCGCCGCCTTGGTGACCGTGATGCTGATCCTGGACCTGTTCGTCCGGCACCGCCGGGCCCGGGAAGTCCCGCTGCGCGAGGCCGCCGGCTGGAGTGCCCTCTGGATCGCCCTGGGGCTGGGATTCGGCGGCGCGGTCTGGGCCTGGGCCGGGGGCGGAGCCGCCCAGTCCTACCTGGCCGCGTACCTGATCGAGAAGAGCCTGTCGGTCGACAACATCTTCCTGTTCGCCGCGATCTTCTCCGCCCTGGCGATCCCGGCGCGGTACCAGCAGCGCGTGCTGATCTTCGGCATCGTGGGCGCGCTGCTCATGCGGGCCGCGCTCATCGCCGCCGGCCTCACGCTGCTCGATGCCGTCCACCCGGTCAGCTACGTCTTCGGCGTCGTGCTGCTGGCGGCCGCGGTCAACCTGCTCCGGGGCGGCAGCCACGCCGCGCCGAAGCACCCGCGCGGGCCGCGGCTGCTGCAGCGGCTGCTGCCGGTCAGCCCCCGGCTGCACGGCCAGCGGTTTCTCGTCCGCGACCACGGCCGCCTGCTGGCCACCCCGCTGCTGGTCGCGCTGGTCGTGGTGGAAACGACTGACGTCATCTTCGCGGTCGACTCGGTCCCGGCGGTTCTCGCGGTGACCACTGACCCCTTCGTGGTGTACACGTCCAACGTGTTCGCACTGCTGGGTATGCGGGCACTGTACTTCCTGCTCGCCGGGGCGGCCGCCCGGCTCCGCTACCTGCGGCCGGGGCTGGCCGTCATCCTGGCCGCGGTCGCGGTCAAGCTGCTGCTGGCCGCCGTGGTCGAGTTCCCGGTCTGGTCGGCACCCGCGTTCATCGCGGTCGTGCTGGCCGTCGCCGCCGCCGCGTCCGGCTACGACAGCCGGCGCCGCGCGCGGGCCGACGGCAGCCGGGGCGCGGACGTTCGACGCCGACACCGCGGCCAGGGTGCCCCGGCCCGGCCGACCAGGCCGGGGAGCTGATCGGCCCGGCCGCCCCTCCGGCGGGCAACCGAATTTCCCGCGGTTTGCGTTAGAGCGCACTCTAACTCCTAGGCTCGTTAGCGTGACGACCTGGAGCATCAGCGAGGCCGCGGATAAATGCGGCCTGTCCCAGCACACGCTGCGCTGGTACGAGCGGATCGGCCTCGTCGGACCGGTCGCCAGG
>DASWUW010000958.1:0-2441 GCA_036406335.1 Trebonia sp. | reverse complement strand
CGGCGGCGCGCGGATAGCGCCGCGGCCACCACCGCGGCGGCCGCGGCCGGGGCCGCGCCGCAGAGCAGCATCCCTGCCCGGGCGCCGTAGTGACTGGTCACCGCGCCGACGATAGGGGCGCCGACCGGGGTGCCGCCGATGAAGACGAGCATGTACAGGCCCATGACCCGGCCGCGCAGCACCGGGTCGACGGCGAGCTGGACCGAAGCGTTGGCCATCGCCTGGCAGCCCAGGTTGACGAAACCCATCGCGGCCAGCAGAGCCAGGAAGACCGCTAGGCCCGGTGCGAGTGCCGCGGCTGCCTGCAGGAGGCCGAACACCGCCGCCGCGCCCACGATGGTCCTGGTCCTGGTCCGGGGCCGGGATCCGGCCCCGGCCAGCACCGCGCCCGCGGCCGACCCGAGCCCGAGGACGAGGTTGAACAACCCGTAGGTGCTGGCCGTGCCCCCGAAGACGGACTTGGCCATCGCGGTCAGCACGACCGGAAAATTCAGCCCGAACGTGCCGAGCATCCCGACTAGGAAGATCGTCCACATCGTGTCCGGGCGGCCGCGCACGTACCGGACCGCTTCCCGGACCGTGCCCCGGCCCGACGCGGCAGCCGGGGCCGGGGCCGGGGCCGGGGGTCAACGGCCTGATCGGGGCGGTAGCGGCCGGCATCGGCATCTCGGCCATGGCCGCCAGCCTGGTACCGGCCCAGCTCGCCGCCCTGGGCCCCGGGCACCGGCTTCCCGAACTCGGCACGATCGACCTGGTGCTGCTCACCAACCCGCGCAGCGAGCAGCGGCAGGCGGTCCGCGCGCTGACCGCCGCCGTGCTGGCCAGCGGCGCACAGTCACTGACCGCGTTCCGCGACGATCCGGCGACGACAGAAGGCCACCGCGCCCAGACCTGGACCTGGGCGAAGAGCTGACCCCGGGGCCTCGTCGCTATCTGAGACGGGCCTGGACTGACGCTGTGCCACAGTGAGCTCAGCACCGTCGCTGGGTAGGGCTCCAGAAAGTCATTGGGATCTGAATGGCAATCGGGTACCGGTCGGTTTTCTCGCTGCGCCGCGGCCAGGACGCGGTGCCGGCCGTGGCCGCGCAGCTCCGTTCGTGGCTGGCGCTCAAGGGATACGGTTCCGTGCCCCTCGCTCCCGGAGTTCACGAACTCGCCGGGCACGCGCAGCTCGCGGTGACCGAGCTTTCCCCGTATGCCGGGGCGCGGTCGCTGCGGTACCGGCTGACGGAATCGTCCGCCCTGGGGGGATGGGAGACGACCGTCACGGTGCACGGTGACGGCGCGGCCGGCAACTGGGTCTGGGTCGATGTCAGCGCGCCGTCCTCAGAGCCGAGGCAGGCGGCAGCGTCGGAAAGCCCGGGCAAGGAGGTCGATGCCGAGGGCGCCTGGTGGATCGGGATCCCGTACATGGTCAGGGAGCTCCTGTCGGCGGCCGACGCCTGCGACGGTCAGCTGACGCTGGCCACCCAGCCGGTGCTGGTCACCGCGGGTGACGTCGATGACCTGATCTCGGTGATCTGCGATCCCGAGCGCCGCGGTACGGCCCTGGTCGCCGCCCCGCTCCCGGATGTCCCCCTGCCCCGGCTGATCGGCCAGGTCGAGCGGCTGACCCGCGAGTGCGTGGGGCTGGCCGGGATCTACGTCCTTGACCCCGGGGCGGCCGGGGAGCTGGAGGAATCGTTCGGTCCCGCGCACTCGGTGCCGCCGGGAGCGATCCGCACGTTCCTGCCGGACGCCGACCCGGCGAGCGACGTCGATGCCCGGCGGCACCGCGTGCTGCTCGCCCGGACCATCGCTGAGCAGGCTCCGGGCAAGCTCGCGCATCTGCTCGGGCGAGCGCACCGGTACCGCGCGCTGAGTCTGCCGCTGCCTGCGCAGGTCGTCCAGGTGGATCGCCTGCTGTGCCGGGAGGAGCCGGCCGCCGCCCTGCGGGCGATCCAGGAAACGCCGCCGGGTCCCTCCGGCCGCAGCCCGGATGACGGGCCGGGCGGCCCGGTGCCGGCCCCGCAGGTGACGACCAGGGCGGTCCGCGAGGTCGCGCTGGCCGGCGAGCTGCTCACCAGCCTGGTGGGCGAGTTCCAGTCCGGTGCCGCCGACGGCACCGGTGACCTGAGCGCCCGGTACCGGGAACTGCTCGCCGAAGGCCGGGGAGTGCTGCGCGGTCACCAGGAGATAGCGCGGCGCTTCGCCGTCCTTCAGGACCGGCTCGAAGACGCGGAAGACGACCGCGATCAGGCCCGCGCCCGGCTGGAGGACGAGCAGCTGGACCACGCGCAGACCCAGGCGGAGCTGCTGAACGCCAAGCTGGAACTCGAACGGCTGCGCGGGGTCCTCGCCCGGGCCGGCCGGGTTGACCGGACCCGGGCCGCGGTGGCGGCGGCGCGGTCGCCTGGATCGTTCGCGGAGCTGCTGGAGCGCCTGGGTGAGCGCATGCTGGC
>DASWUW010000957.1:0-3512 GCA_036406335.1 Trebonia sp. | reverse complement strand
CGGGCTGGTTCGGCCCCAGGGCCAGCGCAGATGATCCGGCCGTCTCGGCCCTGATCGCCCGCGTCGCGCGAGGGGCCGGATGGGCCGACATCGGCGGTGAGTTCAACCTCAACGTGCGGATAGACACTGAGCCGCCGCTTGTCCTGCGGGTTCACCGGCCCTGGGTCCGCCGCGGGCGGGTAGCGGGACTGCGGCGCCTGCGGGAGCGGCTCGGGCGGACGCAAGTCCGCGTCGCCCGGCCGATTCGGATTGCCGGCCGCGACCTGCTGAGGGTGGCTGACCGCTGGGCTGAGCTTGAGGAGTTCATCGATCACGTCCAGCCGCCGGCCGGCGAGGACTCCTCCCTCCGCCTGTTCGAGGAGCTCGGGCGTGTTCACACTGCGCTCAGGGCAGTCTGGGAGCCCGGCCCGCCCGAGCCCCTCGACGACCACAGGACACTCGGGCAGCTGCGTTACTCGGCCGGCTTCACCCGCCGCAGGCTCGGACCCGGCAGCGAGCCGGTCGCGCGCCGGATGCGCCAGCTGAACGGCGAGCTCTCCAGGCTCCGGAAGGAGGTCGAGCTGCCGTGCGCCCCGATTCACGGGGACTACAAGCTGGGCAACGCCGGAGAGCTGCCAGACGGCTCCTGGGCCACCTTCGACCTGGATTTCGCGAGGGTCAGGGAGCGGGTGTACGACATCGCGGCCAGCATGAACCACGTCGCGCAGGACGGCGCACGGATCGAGCCGCGACGACTGCTCGAGGCCTACGAGGGCACGGCTCCGGAACCGCTGACTCGCGACGAGCACCGCTGGCTCCCCGGGGCCCTGGCCCTCGTACCCTTGCACTGGGCTGCCACCGCAGGACTCACAGGCGACGGTATCCGCGAGGCCGAGAGCGCAATGACCGCCGCTGAGGCCTGGTGGTCGCGCCGGGCTGAACTGTCGTCGTAGTCCGGCGGCCAGCACCAGGGGAATGGTTCTGAGGCTAGAAACCGCACGGTATCGCTCCGAGCTGGACTGCCCCAGATCGCCGGATGAGAGTCACGCCGCCAACGAGGCAAACGTTGCCTGCCACGGCACTAAGCCATGGACCGGGCGCTGGCAAAGAACTGCTGCCGGTGCCGGGAGGGCGTGATGCTGGTGGCTTTTCGGAAGTGGGTCCGGAGGTTGGCGGGGGTGCCGAGTCCGACCTGGTCGGCGATGTCGGCGATGGGCAGGTCGGTGCTTTCGAGCAGTTCTTTGGTGCGGTTGATGCGCTGCTGATGCAGCCAGGTGAGCGGGGTGGCTCCGGTGGCGTCCGCGAACCGGCGGTGGAAGCTGCGCCGGGACATGGCGGCCCGGTCGGCCATCTGCGCGACGGTGACCGGTTCGCCGAGGTTGGCGAGCATCCACTGCTGGGCGGCGGCGATGGTGTCGTCGGCGGGCGGCACGGGCGGGGTCTCGATGAACTGGGCCTGGTGCCCGTCACGATGGGGAGCCATGACGATGCGGCGTGCGACGTGATTGGCGACTGAGGCGCCGACGTCGGCGCGCAGGATGTGCAGGGCGAGGTCGACTCCGGCGGTGACGCCGCCAGAGGTGAGGATCAGGCCGTTGTCGATGAACAGCGCATCGGCGTTTACGGTCACCTTCGGGTACTGCCGGGCGAGTTCGTCGCACAGTGACCAGTGGGTGATGACGGTCAGCCCGTCGAGCAGCCCGGCCTGGGCCAGCGCGAACGCGCCGGAGCAGATTGACACTATGCGCGCGCCGCGTCCGGCTGCCGCACCCAGCAGCCCGAGAGTCATCTGGTCAAGCCGGGTGCTGGCGGCGTCGGCCCAGCCGGGGACGACGACAGTCTGGGCGTGCCGCAGCAGGCCGGCGTCCCCGTCCGGCACGACGCTGAGGCCGCCGGCGACGCCGACCGGTTTCCCGTCGATGGTCGCGGTGCTGACGTCGTAGATCTCGGCGGCCTCGCGGGCGAAGACGTGCATGGGGATCGCGAAGTCCAGGGGCAGCACCTGGTCGATCAGCACGACGACCATCCGATGCCGGGTCATGGCACGATGCTATCGAAACAGGGGCGCTAATGCCGCTGTCGGGCGGGCGGGCGGCCCGGCCCGGCACGGTGGAGTCATGACTGCCACCTCCTTATTCGCCCTTACTGCCGTGAGCGCCGCTGTCCTGTTCGCCCGTCCCCAGCCATCCGCGTAGCCGCCCCGCCCGGCAGGACACGCCGCGATGGCCCACCGCCAGCTGCCCGCTCGCGGGCCGCCGCGCGGCCCAGCCGGCCCATCCCACTACCCCTGAACACTTCCTATTTTTCCGATGACCGAAGGAGTAACGTCCATGACTCGCAGCAGGATGACCCGGGCCGCGGTGCCGGCGGCGCTGGCCGGGCACCGCGCACGGCGGGGGCCGACGCTGGCCAGCACCTGGCTGGCCGCGGCCGGTAACCCGATCAGTGACACGCTGCTGCAGTGGCCGGCGACGTGCTCGGGTTGATGAAGGACTGTGCTCTCGGTCTGCCGACGTCTTCCATCGGGCCGAGGCGTTGTCCGCCGAGAAGACCATCGTCACCGCGGCCATCTCGGGCGAACGTTCCTCGACTTATGCGGATTGCTTTGAACGGGGCGACAACATCGGCGACAGTTATGCGTCACGCTTTTGGTAAGGCATGCTGCCCCCCAGCGCCGGTGGCCGATTTAGGGAACCCGGGTGATACGCGTGCGCTCCTGGGCTCGCGCGTTGGCGTCAGGAACGAAGGGTGCGCAGGCCGGCGCGGATTTCGCTGACCAGGATCTCGGGCTGTTCCAGGGCCGCGAAGTGGCCGCCCTTGCCGGCCTCGCCGTAGTGGATCAGATCGCTGTAGGTGTCTTCGATCCAGCTTCGCGGCAGGCGCGGGATGTCCCGCGGGAAGACGGTCACCGCGACCGGGAGGGTCAGCTTCGGGCCGGCGAGAGTGCCCGTTTTGTTCTCCCAGTAGATGCGGCCGGACGACGCTGCGCTGTTGGTGAACCAGTAGAGGGATATCGCGTCGAGCATGTCGTCCATGCTCAGGGCGTCCTCGGCGAGCCCGTGGTTGTCTGTCTTGGACTGGAACTTCTCGTAGATCCAGGCTGCCTGACCAGCGGGAGAGTCGGCCAGGGCGAATCCGACAGTCTCCGGTTTCGTGCCCTGAAGGTGGTTGGCCCCGCCGAGGTCGCCGGTGTAGAGGGCGAGGGTCTCCACGGCGTAGCGCTGTTCGGGCGACAAGGTGCCGGGTATCTGCGCGGGAAAGGCGTACTGGGTGTTCAGATGAATCCCGATAAGCCCCTCAGGCTGCATGGCCCCGAGGGCGGTGGTGACGACGGCACCCCAGTCGCCGCCTTGCGCGGCCCATCTCGGGTAGCCGAGACGCTTCATCAGCTCCGCCCACGCGCTTGCGATGCGGGCTACAGTCCACCCGGTCTCCGTGGGCTTCTGAGAGAACCCGAACCCGGGGAGCGACGGGACGACGACGTCGAATGAATCGGCGGCGTCTCCTCCACACGACACCGGATCGGTCAGCGG
>DASWUW010000956.1:0-14412 GCA_036406335.1 Trebonia sp. | reverse complement strand
CCGCCCGCAGGGCCCGGCGAACCGACGGAAGGGGCCGGGGAACCGGAAGGGGCCGGGGAACCGGAAGGGGCCGGGGAACCGGAAGGGGCCGGGGAACCGGAAGGGGCCGGGGAACCGGCGGGCGCCGCGACCGAGGCTGGCGCAGCCGGGCCGGCGATCCCGGACCGGCCGGCGCGGCGCTGCAGCTGGGCGGCCAGGGCCAGCGCGGGCTGGCCGAAGGGGATGCCGTCGAGCACCGACGGGGGCGGCGCGGCGTCGTCGTTCACGCCGGCGGCGCGGGTCTTAGCCGCCCGCTCGCCCCGCTTGATCTCTTCCCAGTTGGCGTTGACGTCCGCCGCTGATCTCGCGGTGACCGACCCGAAAACATGCGGGTGGCGCCGCACCAGCTTGGCCGCGAGCGTGTCGGCCACGTCGTCGATGGTGAAGCCGCCGTCGGCGGCGGGCTGCTCGGAGGCCAGGCGCGCGTGAAAAAGCACCTGCAGCAGCACGTCGCCGAGCTCCTCGCGCATCGCCGCGCGGTCGCCGGCCTCAATGGCGTCGACCGTTTCGTAGGCCTCTTCGATCAGGTAGCGCATCAGTGACGCGTGGGTCTGCTCCCGGTCCCACGGGCATTCGGTGCGGAGCTTGTCCATGATCTCGACCAGGATCAGCAGCCGCTCACCGGGTACGGCACCAGCGCGGGCGGTCAGCACGCGGCCGGGGTGAGACCCTCGGTGGACGCGGGCGACGGCGAGGTGTCGGGATCCGGCTTGGACAGCGTGTACGGCGCGGCGACGACCCCGAAGGAGGTGGTCGCGTAGTCGAACCGGCCGTACTGCGGGCTGACCTGAATGTTGAGGTTCTGCGCGGCCGAGCACTGCGCCTTGTTGATCGCGGTGGTGAAAGCAGTCTGCTGGGCCGTACTGGTTGGCTCCTGGCCGTTGTTGCCCAGCTTGGCGAAGGCGTCTTGCTGGGCCTCCCACTGGCCGATCAGCGGGAACATCGGCGGCGCGACGCCCACGTGGACCAGCAGCTCGGTCGTGCTGCTGGCCCCGTTCTGCTTGGCTACCGAGGCCAGGCTGGCCAGCCCGGCCTGGGCCTGGGCCGCGGTGACGGTGATGCCCTTGGCGGCGGCTACCTGGTCCATAATCTGGAACCGGATCAGCCAGGACAGCACCGCGGCGGGCATGTTCGCGGTGGTCAGCTGGATCGCACTGCCGTAAGGCTTGGCCGCCGTCTGCAGGCTGGCGACCTGCGTGTCGAGCGCGGAGGTGGTGATCCGCTGGTTGCCGACGACCGCCGCAGCCCCCAGCTGCACCGGGGAACAGGCGGCGAGCACCAAGCCAGCGCCGAGTCCGGCGGCGCCGAGCACGGCCACCCGGCGGCCCTTTTTTGCGAACAGAGCCTTGCGAGACACAGGTGATCCCTTCCGGGGGAGCAAAGATTTACGACTCGGACAGTACCGAACGGACGACTTCCGCGCACCACGCCAGCAGCTCGGCGTCGCGCAGCGGTTCCCCGCCGAAGCCTCCGCTGGAGGCCCCGGACTTCGGCACCGGTACCAGCATGGTACGCACCGTCGGCTTGAGCAGCGTCTTGGGGTACAGCCGCTGCAACCGCACCGTCCGCGAGTCGGGCAGCTCCACCGGGGCGAAGCGCACGTGCGAGCCCTGCAAGGTGATGTCGGTCAGCCCGGCCAGCCGGGCCGCGAACCGCAGCCGGGCCACGTCCAGCAGTGACACCACCGGCACGGGCAGCTCGCCGTAGCGGTCGCGCAGCTCGTCCCGCACCGACACCACGTCGTCCTCGGAGTCGATGGAGGCGATGGAGGTGTAGGCCGCCAGCCGCAGCCGCTCGCCCGGGATGTAGTCGTGCGGGATGTGCGCGTTGACCGGCAGCTCCACCCGGACTTCGGGCCGCTCGGGGGGCGCGTCGTCCTTCAGCTCGCGCACCGCCTCGCCGATCATCCGGATGTACAGGTCGAACCCGACGCCGGCGATATGCCCCGACTGCTCCCCGCCGAGCAGGTTCCCGGCCCCGCGGATCTCCAGGTCCTTGAGCGCCACGTACATGCCCGCGCCGATCTCGGTGTGCTGGGCCACGGTCGCCAGCCGCTCGTGCGCGGTCTCGGTCAGCGGCTTTTCCGGCGGGTAGAGGAAGTAGGCGTAGGCCCGCTCCCGGCTGCGCCCGACCCGGCCGCGCAGCTGGTGCAGCTGGGACAGCCCCTGGGCGTCGGCCCGGTCCACGATCAGCGTGTTCGCGTTGGGGATGTCGAGCCCGGACTCCACGATCGTGGTCGCCACCAGCACGTCGAACTCCCGGTCCCAGAAGCCGACCATGATCCGCTCGAGCTCGTGCTCGTTCATCTGCCCGTGCGCGACCGCGATCCGGGCCTCGGGGACCAGCCCGCTGAGCTGGGCGGCCACCTTCTTGATGGACTGCACCCGGTTGTGCACGAAGAACACCTGGCCGTCGCGGAGCAGCTCACGGCGGATGGCGGCGGTGATCTGCTTCTCGTCGTAGGCGCCGACGAAGGTCAGCACCGGGTGGCGTTCCTCCGGCGGGGTCAGGATGGTGGACATCTCGCGGATCCCGGCGACGCCCATCTCCAGGGTGCGCGGGATCGGGGTGGCGGACATGGCGAGCACGTCCACCTCGGTCCGCAGCCGCTTGAGGTACTCCTTGTGCTCGACCCCGAACCGCTGCTCCTCGTCGATGATGACCAGGCCGAGCTTTTTGAACCGGGTCTCCGGGGACAGCAGCCGGTGGGTGCCGATCACCACGTCCACGTGCCCGTCGGCCAGCCCGCGCTGCGTTTCCGCCACCTCGGCGCCGCTCTGGAAGCGGGACATCGGCTTCACCACCACGGGGAACGGCGCGTACCGTTCGGAGAAGGTGTTGAAGTGCTGCTGGGCCAGGATCGTGGTCGGGACCAGCACCGCGACCTGCTTGCCGTCCTGCACCGCCTTGAACGCCGCCCGGACCGCGATCTCGGTCTTGCCGTAGCCGACGTCACCGCAGATCAGCCGGTCCATCGGCACCGGCTTTTCCATGTCGCGCTTGACGTCGTCGACCGCCGAGAGCTGGTCCGGGGTCTCCACGTAGGGGAACGCGTCCTCCAGCTCGCGCTGCCACGGCGTGTCCGGCCCGTAGGCGTGGCCGGGCGACGCCATCCGGGCCGAGTACAGCCGGATCAGCTCGGCCGCGATCTCGCGCACCGCCTTGCGGGCCCGGCCCTTGGTCTTGGCCCAGTCCCCGCCGCCCAGCCGGTGCAGGGCAGGCGCCTCGCCGCCGACGTACCGGGTGACCTCGTCCAGCTGGTCGGTCGGCACGTAGAGGCGGTCGTTGGGCTGCCCGCGCTTAGCCGAGGCGTACTCCAGGACCAGGTAGTCACGGGTCAGGCCCGCCGTGGTACGCGACGTCAGCTCGACGAACCGGCCCACCCCGTGCTGCTCGTGAACCACGTAGTCACCCGGCTTGAGCTGCAGCGGGTCTACCCCGCCGCGCCGCCGCGCGGACGGCATCCGCCGTTCGTCGCGTGAGCTCGGCCGCTGCGCGCCGCGGGCGGCGAAGTCCGCCTCGGTGAGCACCGCGAGCCGCACCGCGGGCCAGCTGAACCCCTGGCGGAGCTCGCCGGTGGCCACGTAGGGCACGCCGCCTTCCGGCTCCTCGACCAGGTCGCCGGACCGGGCCCCGAAGCCCTCGCCCCGCAGGACCTCGGTCAGCCGCTTGGCCGGCCCGTGTCCCTCGGTGACCAGCACGACCCGCCAGCCCTGGGTGAGCCAGTCGCGGACGTCGGCCAGCATCCGGCCGGTGTCGCCGCGGTAAGCCGCCGCGGGCGCGGCGTCGATAGTGATCCCGAACGGGTGCGGCCGCTCCGCGTCGTCCGGGGCGGTCGTCTCGTCCCCGGCGGTTCCGGTCTCGTCGGTGACCCCGAACGGCGCCAGCGTCCACCAGGCGACCCCGAGCTCGGCCGCCGCCTCGCGGATCGTCGCGATCGGCTGGAACGCCGACCCGCCGAGGTCGACCGGTCCCTGGCCGCCGGAAGCGGCAGTCGCCCAGGACGCTTCGAGAAACTCCTGGCTGGTGGTAACCAGCTCGGCCGCCCGGGTCCGGATCCGCTCGGGATCGCAGGCCAGCACCAGGCCGCCGACCGGCACGTAATCCAGCAGCAGCTCCATCCGGTCGGCCAGGACGGCGGAAAACGCCTCCATGCCCTCGACCGTGATCCCGTCGGCGATCTTGCCCAGGATCTCGGTCAGCGCCGGGTGCCCGTCCGCGAGTTCCTTGGCCCGGGCGCGGACCGACGGGGTCAGCAGCAGCTCCCGGCAGGGCGGGGCCCACAGGCCGCGCTCGGCCGGGCCGGCCGAGCGCTGGTCGGCGACCCGGAAGACGCGGATCTCCTCGACCGTGTCGCCAAAGAACTCGACCCGCAGCGGGTGCTCCTCGGTCGGCGGGAACACGTCCAGCAGCCCGCCCCGCACCGCGAGCTCGCCCCGCTTGGTGACCAGCTCGACCCGGGAGTACCCGATCTCGATCAGCCGGGCGATCACGTCCTCGGGGTCGGCTTCGCCCCCGGCGGCCAGCCGGACCGGCACCAGGTCGCCGAGCCCGGCCACGACCGGCTGCAGCACGGACCGGACCGGGGCCACCACGACCCGCAGCGGCCCGCCGAGCGCGTCGGCGTCGGCGACCGGGTGGGCCAGGCGGCGCAGCACCGCGATCCGCTGCCCGACGGTGTCGGAGCGGGGCGAGAGCCGTTCGTGCGGCAGGGTTTCCCAGCCGGGGAACGTAGCCACCGACTGCGGCGCCAGGAACGCGCGCAGCGCGGCGGCCAGGTCGTCCGCCTCCCGGGCGGTCGCGGTGACCGCGAGCACGAACCGCCCCGGACCGCCCGCGGCCCCGGTCGCGAGTGCGGCCGAGACCAGCGGGCGCAGGGCCGAGGGCGCGACGAGGTCACGCTCGCCGCCCCCGGGCAGGCCGGGCTGGCTGGCGAGTGCGGTACGAAGCTGGGGATCTTCGGCTACGGCGGCAAGTAGTCCGGCGAGGCTCAATGCTGTCCCAAGGTTGGAGGTAGTCAGCCGGAGCAGAGGCGTCCGGGTGCTAACTCCAGTTTACGACTCGCGGGCCGCGCCGGTTCGCCGGAGCATGTCATCCACCGTGCCCGCGGCCATCAGCTCCTTGATCCGGCGCAGCCGGACGAAGCGCGACGAGTTGAAGTCTTCGAAGGTCAGCCCGTACTTGGTATAGCTGGCCAGCAGCTCGGCGATCCCGTCGCGGACGGTCCAGCGCAGCCCGAGGTCAGGGAAGGCGCTCTCCAGCTTGCCGAAGTCGACCCGGTAGTTGCGCAGGTCGGGTCCCGCGTTGTCCGCGAGGGTGACCGTGGAGCCCGGGACGGTGTCGCGGACCTGCTCCGCGATGGTGCGGATCTGGACGTTGTCCTGCGACCGGCCGACGTTGAAGGCCTCGTTGTGCACTACTTCGCGGGGCGCCCCGAGCACGGCCAGGAACGCCCGGCTGATGTCCTCGATGTGCACCAGCGGCCGCCACGGGGTGCCGTCGCTCTGCAGCCGCACCTCGCCGGTGGTGAGCGCGATCGCGGTGAGATTGTTCACCACGATGTCGAGCCGGAGCCGGGTCGAGGCGCCGTAGGCGGTCGCGTTACGCAGGTAGGTAGGGCTGAAGTTGTCGTCCGCCAGCTTGGCCAGCTCGCGCTCCGCGATGACCTTGCTCTCCCCGTAGGGCGTCACCGGGAAGAGCTCCGCTTCCTCGGTCACCGCATCCGATCCGGCGGCACCGTACAGACTGCAGGAGGAGGAGAACAGGAACCGCGGGACGCCGGCTTCCTTAGCCTTGCGGGCCAGGTTCAGCGTGCCGTCCAGGTTCACCGAGTACGTCGCGTCCGGGTTGAGGTCGCCCACCGGGTCGTTGGACAGCGCTGCCAGGCACACCACCGCGTCGTAGCCGGCGAGCTGGGCCGCGGTGACGTCGCGCATGTCGACGAAGCCCTGGGCGATGGCCCCCGGCAGCGCCGGGCCCAGGTCACAGCCGTCGTACAGGCCGAGGTCGAGACCGTGGACCTCGTGCCCCGCGTTCTGGAAGAACGGGACCAGAACGCTGCCGATGTAGCCGCCGTCGCCGGCAACGAGGACACGCATGCATACTCCTAGGTCAGCCTGCAAATGGACCCGCCCGGGAAGGCCGATCTCCACGCTAACAGACCCCGCTGCGGGCAGTGTGATACATCTGCGGGCGGCAATCCGGAAATGGCACCATCTGACCGGCCCGGCGTCCGCTTATAGTCAGAGCTGACGGCACGAAGTCCACGGGTCAAGGTCGGGGGGAGGCTTACCGTGAGCATCGACGCGGAACCCAGCGCCCCGGATTCCAGCCTGGATCCGGAGGAGCCGCGGCGGCCGGGCAAAAAGTGGAAGGCCGCGGTGGCCGGCCTGGTCGGCGCCTTCGTCCTGCTGGCCGGCTACGACGTCATCTCGGGCGCCGGCCACAGCGGCAAGGCCAGTGCCAGCGCGGGTTCCAGCGCCTCGGCGACGGCCAGCCCGTCCCGGGTCCCGGCCTCCGCCTCAGCGGTGGCGCCGACCATCGCGACCGTGGGCCCGAGCCCGGTCCCCGGTCCGCTGACGGTGGCGTCGGTCGCCGCGTTCGGCCCGGACGGGACGTCGGACGGCGACAACCCGGGCGGCGTGTCCCAGATCGGCAGCGGCACGCCGTGGCACACCTCCTGGTACGCGACGCCGGACTTCGGGAACCTGCAGAGCGGCACCGGGCTGCTGCTCGACCTGGGCCACCCGGTGACCGTGACCAGCGTGCAGCTCAAGCTGGGCTCCATACCCGGCGCGGACGTCCAGGTACGAGTCGGTGACAGCGCCGCCCCGGGCGCCCTGACCAGCGTGGCCAGCGCCAAGAATACGGGCGGGACCGTGCGGCTGACGGCCAAGTCGCCCGCCGCCGGCCGGTACGTCCTCATCTGGTTTTTCCGGCTGCCGCCGGCCACCACCCCGGGCCAGTACCAGGTCGACGTGTACGACGTGAGCGTCAAGGGCACCTCGTAGCCGGACCCGTCCCGGCTATCATCGCCTGCGCCGCCCTCGTCAGATGAGCACGCGGCCGCCGAGACGAGAGGAAGCCGCCCGTGCCGTTGCCCCCGGAGCTGGCCGGCTGGCCCGCCTGGACCCCAGATGAGGAACAGCTGGGTGAGCTCGAGCTGCTCACCTCCGGTGCGTTCGCCCCGCTGACCGGTTACCTGGGCGCCGCCGACCTGGCCGCCGTGAGCGCGCGCGGGCAGCTCGCCGACGGTAGCCCGTGGCCGCTGCCGGTCACGCTCACCGTGCCCGCCAGCGCCGTGCCGGCCGGGGCCGGCCACCTGGTGCTGCAGGATCCGGAAGGCTCGCCGCTGGCTCGCCTCGACATCACCGAACGGGCCCCGGCTGACCGGTCCGCCAGCTTGGGGGAAACCGCGCTGCGGTTGTCCGGGCCGGTGACCGCGCTGCGCGGACCGGAGCACGGGCCGTTCCGGGCCCGGCGCCGCACCCCGGCCGAGGTCCAGGCCGAGCTAGGCTCTGTTTCCGGGAACAGCGGGGTTTCCGGAAACAGCGGGGTTTCCGGGAACAGCGGGGCGCCGGTACTCGCGTACGTCACCCGGCGGCCGCTGGGCCAGCGGCAGATCGGCCAGCTGCGGCACCTGGCCAGCCAGCTGGGGGCCCGGATCCTGCTGCTGCCGCTGGTGGCCGGCCCGGCCGGCCTCGTCACCCGCCCGGAGGCGCTGGTCCGCGCCGTGCTGGCCGCCGCACGCCAGCTGCCCGCGACCGCGCTGGTCGTCCCGGTACCGCTCCCGCCGCAGCCCGGCCCGGCGCAGGAGCGGCGCGCGCGGGCGGTCATCGCCGCCGCCTACGGCGCGACCCACCTGCTGGACGAGGAACGTCGCGCCGCGGGAGTAAGCCGGAGTCGTCCGGGCGACGGGGAGGTTGATTTCGCTCTGCCCGGCCTGCAGCTGCTGGCCGAAGGCGAATGGGCCTACGACCCGGGCGCCGAGGTCTGGCGGCCGCTCGGGCTGATCGAGGCAGGTCTGGAGCGCGGCGAGCTGTCCGACGGCGAGCTGGGCGAACTGCTCGACTCCGGTGCCCCGGTGCCGGAGTGGCTGATGGCCGCCGAGGTGACCGCGGAACTGCGCCGCGCCCGCCCGCCGCGCACCGAGCGCGGCGTGGTCGTGTTCTGCACCGGCCTGTCCGGGTCGGGGAAGTCGACGCTGGCCCGGGACCTGCGCGACGCGCTGCTGGAGCGGGGCGACCGGACGGTGTCCCTGCTCGACGGGGACCTGGTCCGGAGGCTGCTGTCGGCCGGGCTCACCTTCTCCCGGGCCGACCGGGACCTGAACATCGCCCGGATCGGCTACGTCGCCGCCGAAGTGGCGCGGCACGGCGGAATCGCCGTCTGCGCGCCAATCGCGCCGTTCGCGGCGGCCCGCGCCCGGGCCCGGGCCCTGGTGTCGGAGACGGGCGACTTCATCCTGGTGCACGTGTCCACGCCGCTCGAGGTGTGCGAGGCCCGCGACCGCAAGGGACTGTACGCCCAGGCGCGGGCCGGGATCATCGGGTCGTTTACCGGGATCTCCGACCCGTACGAGGAGCCGGAAGATGCTGAGCTGACCGTCGACACGTCGGTGGCGTCACGGTCGGAGGCCGTCGCGGCGGTCATCGGGTACCTCGTCCGGGGCGGCTGGCTAGTTCGCTGAGGGCTCCGCCACCGGGTCCGCTGAGGGCTCCGCCACCGGACTGCCACCGGGAGAAAACTGTACGCTTACTAAATCCGCTCAAACTGGCGAACATGCCTGTTCAGAGCAATAGCGGCGCCTCCGCAACCCGAACCGCTTCCGCGTGGCAATCGGCTTACGGGCGTGCGGTTGTCCTCGTTGACATCATCTGCATGCTCGTCGCGGCGACCCTCGCGGCGAACGTCCGGTTCGCCAGCCTGAACGACGGGCCGCGGGTGTACGTGGCCATCACGTTCGCACTGCCGGTCCTCTGGGTGGTCGCCGTGGGTCTCTGCGGCGGCTACGACAGCCGGTTCTTCGGGGTCGGGACGGACGAGTTCCGCAAGGTGCTCAACGCCGGCGTCTGGCTCACCGCGTTCATCGCGGTCATCTCCTACGCGGCCAAGTTCGACTTCGCTCGCGTGTACCTCGCGATCGCCCTGCCGACCGCCATCGCGCTCGACCTGGGCGCCCGGTACTGGCTCCGCAGGCGGCTGCACCACCGGCGCACCCTGGGCCAGGCCATGCAGCGGGTGGTGGCGATCGGGCATCCGGACGCGGTGGCCAGCCTGATCTCCGAGCTGGCGCGAGCACCGCATCACGGGCTGCGGGTGGCCGGGGCCTGCGTGACCGGTGACGCCGGCTCGCTGCCGGTGATCTCCGGCGTGCCGGTCCTCGGCGGCATCGAGGACACCATGCGGGCGGTCGACCTGCTGGAGGCCGATACCGTCGCCGTCCTTCCCTGCCAGGAGCTCAGCGGCCCCGGCATGCGGGACCTCACCTGGGAGCTGGAAAAGTACGGGGTCAGCGTGTACATGGCGCCCATGCTGCTCGACATCGCCGGCTTCCGGACGACGATCCGGCCCGTCGCCGGGCTCCCGCTGCTGCACCTGGACCACCCGCGGCGGACCGGCGGGCGGGTCATGGTCAAGGAGCTGCTCGACCGCGGCGCGGCCGCGTTCGCGCTCCTGCTGCTGTCACCGGTTTTCCTGATCGTCTCCCTGGCGATCAAGGCCGACGACCGCGGACCGGTGTTCTTCAAGCAGGTCCGGGTCGGCCGGGGCGGCGAGCTCTTCCGGGTGTGGAAGTTCCGCACCATGAGGGTCAACGCCGAGCAGGTCAAGGCGCAGCTGGCCGAGCAGAACGAGGGCAACGGCACCCTGTTCAAGATGCGCAAGGACCCCCGGGTCACCAAGCCCGGCACCTGGCTGCGCCGCTACTCGCTGGACGAGCTGCCCCAGCTGGTCAACGTGGTCCTGGGCGAGATGTCGCTGGTCGGCCCGCGGCCCGCGCTGCCGGAGGAGACCGCCAGCTACGGCGGCACCCACATGATCCGGCGCATCGTGGTCAAGCCCGGCATCACCGGCCTCTGGCAGGTCAGCGGCCGCTCCGACCTCTCCCTGGAAGACTCCATGCGCCTCGACGTGCACTACGTCGAGAACTGGTCCCTGTCCCTGGACCTGCGGATCTTCTGGAAGACGCTGTCCGCCGTACTCGGCGCCAGCGGCGCTTACTAGCGGACCGGTCCCTGCGCCGGCTCGTCCGGTGCGGGGACCGGGGCGGCCGCCTCAGCAGCCGCGCCGTCCTCGTTGTCCTCGGCGCTGGTGCCCTCGTTCAGGCGCTCGCGGAACTCGGTGACCCGGGAGGTGGCTTTCGCGCCGACCTTGCCGAGACGGCCGTTGAGCTTGCCCGCCAGGACGGCCCGCTGCCGGTTGAGCAGGATGTAGCTGCCCAGCGCGCTGATCACCAGGGCCAGGCCAAGCAGCAGGATGCCCCGCGCCCCGGCCAGGTGCAGCAGGATGACCGCGCAGCCGAACATCAGGATGCGGGCGGACGTGTAGGCAAGGACACTTCGCATAGGACTACCCAGTGTAGGACTAGACGGCAAGGACGTTAGCCAGCAGGGCCGGGTCGATGTTACCGCCGGAAACTACCGCGACCACCGGGGCCTGCTGGCCGGAAGTAAGGCCCAGCTCGGCCGGATCGCGGAACAGCGCGGCGGCGACCGCGACGGCGCCGCCCGGCTCGGCGATCAGCCGGGCCCGGCGGGCGAGCAGGCGGACGGCGTCAAGCATCTCCTCCTCGGAGACCGTCACGATGTCGTCCACGTAGGCCTGGATGTGCGGGAAGGTCAGCTCGCCGACCTGCTCCACCCGCAGCGAGTCGGCCTTCGTGCGGGCGGTGTCGGCCGGCGCCCAGCGGACCCGCTGGCCGGTGCGCAGCGATTCGCGGGCATCCGCGGCCAGCGCGGGCTCGACGCCGATGACCCGGGTGCCGGGGAGCAGCGCCTTGACCGCCACCGCGGTACCGGAGACGAGACCGCCGCCGCCCACCGGGATCAGCACCGCGGCCGGCGGCCGGGGCCAGCCGGCCGCGTCTTCCGCGATCTCCAGGCCGACCGTGCCCTGCCCGGCGATCACGTCCCGGTCGTCAAACGGCGCCACCGGGTGGTAACCGCGGACCCGGGCGATCTCGTCGGTGGCCGCGATCCGGGCCGCGAGCGTCGGCTCGACCCGGACCAGCTCCGCCCCGGCCTGTTCGATCGCGCCGGTTTTGACCGCGGGCGCGTTCTGCGGCACGACGATCGCCGCGCGGATCCCGAGCAGCCGGGCGGCGTAAGCGACGGCGAAGCCGTGGTTGCCGCTTGAGTGCGCCACCACCCCTTCCGGCACCGCGCAGGAGTTCAGGTCGCGGGTGACGGCGTAGACCGCGTTGTAGGCGCCACGGAGCTTGAACGCGCCGGTCGGCTGGAGCGACTCCGGCTTGACCAGCAGCGGGAACGGCGCCGGGCGGAACTCGAGCAGCGGGGTGCGGACCGCGACGCCGGCGATCCGCCGGGCCGCGGCGCGCACTTCGTCCAGCGAAACCAGGTCAGCCACTCGGGCGGCCCTGCTTCGGCTCGGCCGAGCGCTTGGCGTCATCAGTGGTGAACACCAGGTGCACTCCCTCCGGCGGGGCACCGAAAATCGACCGGATGGTCTCCTCTTCGAACGGGCGCTCGTCCTTGATGCTGACGAAGTCACGGACCGCGGTCCCGGTGCACCGCGCGTCTACCAGCGGCGCCCCCTGGCCCGCGATCAGGTCCTCGGTATTTACCGTGCGGAAGTCGACGCTGTAGCGGGCCAGTCCTGAGGTGTTCGGGATCGACGTGTGCAGCTGCGCCCCGGAGAAGAGCAGCACCTCGCCCGGCGCCGGAAGCGGGATGAGGTCGACGCCCGGCGTGTGGTCGATCGCACCCGGCCGCGACTGGCCCTCCTTGCTCACCGACTTCGACGTCCCGAAACGGCGGGCGTTGTTCTCGTAGTAGTCAAAGCCGTCAGAGGTGTTGGGCACCTCGCGCGCGAAACTGGCCAGGTCGAAGCTCATCGCGTTGGTCTCCCGGACCGGGAAGACCGGCAGCCACCAGTTGATCTGCTGGGCGGGCGCGCTGTACCAGACGTCCCGGTGCCAGGGAAAAGCGAAGGCGATTCCCGTGGTCAGGTGCCCCTCCGGGAAAGAGGTCCGCGGCTTCGGCACGTCGTAGTGAGTGTGCTCAGGGGCAAAGCCCGCCTCGGCGATGATCTCGCGGACAAGCTCGCGCGACCGGTCGGCGTGGATCCAGCGGGGCTTCCAGGCGCCGAGGATCGTGGCCATCTCCGCCGGATCAATATGTTCGTGGGCGTGTTCCGGATCATGAGGGGCAAAAAGGTCGGTAAGCTCGCCTCGCATGTAGTCAACAAACTCAGCAAGTTTCCGCAGGCGCGTCAGGATGACCAAGTCCCCTGAGTAGAGCCGCTGCCGCAGCTCCGCGGCAGGCAGTTCCGGATCGGTCAGGAAAGATGGCATTGGTCCCCCGGCGACGTAGCAGCATGAATGGCCTGGAGCCAGGGTAACGGCTAACCGCTCCCCGCGAGACAACCGGACCAACAGGCATCCGGGCAGTCGCGCAGGGTTGTGACTACCTCATGAGTCACTTAGAGCGATCAGTGAATCGCTGAGCTAATTTCCCGAAATCTAGGCAGAAACTACCCGTTTGTCGCCAAACTAAGGGCATACTCCGACCGAGTTCGAGGAGATGGAACGTGGACGGCAACAATGAGCGGCTGCTCACCCCCGGGGAGGTGGCCGCCCTGTTCCGGGTGGATCCGAAGACCGTGACCCGCTGGGCCGCATCCGGGCGGATCACCAGCATCCGGACGCCCGGGGGCCACCGCCGGTTCCGGGAATCTGAGGTCCGCGCCCTGCTGCGCGGGGACAGCGAGACGTCGCCCGAAGGCCACCCCGCACTGTAACCCGTCCGGCCTTGCTGCCGTCAGGAAGAAAAGGGATCGTCGTCGACCAGCCGGGCGAACTCCTGGAACTCGCGCAGTAGCGCCGCGTCGCCCGCGCGCCACTGGTTTTTGCGCTCCTCGACCTCGTCGGGAGTCAGCGCCTGCTCGGCCAGCCGGGAGTAGTCGGTGTCATCCGGTCCGATCTCCACGTATACGTCGCCGATGAGCCGCCCGTCCCCGGTATGGACGGCGGTCTGCGGCACCCGCAGGTTACCGTTCGGTAGTCGTATGACGAACATCGCAGCTCACCCTAGATGCCATAGCGCCGGTTGAAGTAGAGCATGACCCGCAGCGCGACCCGGGTGTTGCCGCCTAGCATGTCGACCAGCGCGGGCCGCTGCGCCGACGCGATCGCGGCAAACGCGTCGGCGAAGAACTCCTTGCGTCCCAGGCCGCCGCGCTGCCGGTGGAAGTCACTGGCGATGTGCGGCTTGCACTGATCATAGATGAGCCTGAACTCAGCAGAGTCGGATTGCCATTTCCCCGGCGGGCTGTCCAGGTCGTCAAGCGCGTGCCCGACCTCGTGACACATCACGTCGGGGGTCGGTGAGGGCCGGGTGCCGACCACGATCTTGCGGTCGCCGTAGGCGCCCGCGCAGGCGTCCCAGGTCGCCTTGCCGGACGGAAGCGGCACGCCGTGCAGCGCGGCCATGTCATCGAGGTCGGGGACCCCGCCGTCCCCTACGTAGATCCCGTCCAGGCCGAGGGACAGCTTCTCCTGCAGCGCCCGCGGGAACTCCGCCAGCCGGTCGATCGCGGCCGCCACCGCTGGCGGGGGCGCGGCTCCCTGGTCCCACTGGCGCCACAGGATCGCCTCCAGCGGACCGCAGTTTCGGCGCCCGTCGCCGGTCACCGGGTGACCGGCCGCGTGCCCGGGGGCGAAGGGGAGCATGGCCCGCGAGTCGGGACCGGGCTGAGCCGCGGCCGGAGGCCGGGCCTGTCCCAGTGCCGGCGCCTGTGCCTGTGCCTGCCCCGGTGCGGACCGGGCCGCGGCGCGGTTGCGGGCGGCGGCCGCACCCGGCTGGCCGGTCAGCCGGCGGGCCGCGGGCGGGCCGCCGACGACCTGGTACCAGGGCTGCTTCGGCGCCTCCGGCCCTGGCGGGGCGATGCCGCGGACCTGGTCCGCGGCCCCGGGCGGACGGGCTGCGGTATCGAGCGGCGCGGCCCCGAAGGGCGCTTCCCGGATCCGCGCCCGGCCGATGCCACCTCCGCTGGGGGTGTAGTTCCGGGGCAGCGGAGGCGGGGCTCCCTCGCCGGGCCGCGGGCTCACGGTGCGCGGAACGGGTCCCGTCGCCCGCGGTTCTCGTCTCGGCAGCACGGGAGGCGAACCGGGCCCGTTCCGGGGGCGGGGCGGCA
>DASWUW010000955.1:0-2762 GCA_036406335.1 Trebonia sp. | reverse complement strand
AGCAGCGACCGGGCATCGTCGAGGAGGGCCTGGCCGGCCGGCGTGAGCCGGGTGGACTGGCTGTCGCGCTCGAACAGCCCTACCTTCAGCTCGCGTTCCAGCGCGCGGATCTGGCGCGAGAGCACGGGCTGCCCGATATGCAGGGTCTCCGCGGCCCGGCCAAAGTTCAGCTGGTCAGCGACCGCGACGAAGTAGCGCAGTTTACGCAGGTCCAGATCCATGGCGCCCTCCAGCGACGGCCTTCTCAGGCTATCGGTCCCGCAAGGCGGCGTCCCGGGGGTGCGCCCGTCCGGGCTGGCGGGTGTCGACCACCTGGGCGTAGCGGGGATTGCGGTCGATGAAGTCGGCGATGAACCCGCAGTAGTTGGTCAGGGTGACGCCGCTAGCCAATAGGTCGTCCAGCGCGGCCTGGGCGAGGGCCTTGGCGATGCCCTGCCCGCGGAAACCGGGGTCGACGACGGTGTGCCGGATGACCATCCGGTGGTCGCGCCGCTCGTACACGATCGTGCCTACGACCTGGTCTCCCAGCGCCGCGTCGTAGCTGCCGGACTCGGGGTTGTCCTGGACGGTGATGCCGCTGTCCATCTCACGCCTTCCTCGTCCGGGCGGGCGCCGGACACTCAACAGAACACCTGACCCCGCCTCGACATTCCTAAATG
The DNA here is from genome assembly GCA_036406335.1 of Trebonia sp. Taxonomy (GTDB): domain Bacteria; phylum Actinomycetota; class Actinomycetes; order Streptosporangiales; family Streptosporangiaceae; genus Trebonia. The sequence goes on along the minus strand of DASWUW010000955.1, from coordinate 2,103 downwards.
AGAACTTTATAGTCCTCTTTCTGATCGGGCGGTACTCCGACGCGATCCGGGTTCCGGCCGGCTACGACCAGCTCATCGTGTCCGGAACCCCGGGCCTGGACGACAACGGCGCCATCCCGGCCGACTTCGCCCACGAGGCCCGGCAGGCGTGGCGGAACGTCGCGGCCATCCTGGACAAGGCCGGCGCTTCGGTCGCCGACATCGTCAGCGTCCGTCAGTACCTGACCCGCCAGGAAGACATCGAGACGTCGGTGCATCGCGGGCGAGGTGGTCGCCCGCGGCGAGTAACCGCAGTGGCCTGGCCAGTAGTCTTTGTGCATGGCCGAGCCAGCAGCAGCGGCGCCGCCCGGTGACCGCAGGCTGACCGCGCGGGGGGCGGCGACACGGGACCGTATCGTCCGTGCTGCCGCCGACCTGATGTACGTCAAGGGCGTCAACGCCACCACGCTGGACGACGTCCGGGCGGCCACCGGCACCAGCAAGTCCCAGCTCTACCGGCACTTTCCCGACAAGGACGCCCTGGTCCACGCGGTGATCGCCCGGCGCGGCGAGCAGGTGCTGGACCGGGAAACCCAGCGGCTGGGCCGGCTTCACTCCTTCAGCGGCCTGGTCCGCTGGCGCAACGCGCTGGTTCAGGCGAACTCGTTGCAGAACGGGGCCTACGGCTGCGGGCTGGGCTCGATGGCCAACGAACTCGCCGACACTGACGAGCAGGCGCGGGTCAGCCTGGCCGAACTGTTCCGGTCCTGGGAGGAACTGCTGGCCGGCGGGCTGCGGCGGATGCAGGAGAAGGGCACGCTGCAGCCCGAGGCCGACCCGGGCCAGCTCGCCGTCGGGCTGATGGCGGCGCTGCAGGGCGGCTACCTGCTGGCCAGCACCGCGCACGACGTCCGGCCGATGGAGATCGCGCTGGACCTCGCCCTGGAGCAGGTCAAGACCTACCTGATCCCCGCTACCGAAGAGGTGTAGTGATGTCCGGCTCCGAAATCTACGAAACCTTCCTCGCCCTGCACACCCGGGAGGGCGGCCTGGTCATGCCCAACGCCTGGGACGGGCTCTCGGCGCTCATACTGGCCGACGCGGGATTCGAGGCGCTCGGGACTTCTTCGTCCGCGTTCGCCGCGTCGCTCGGCCGCCTGGACGGCCGCCACGCCGTGAGCCGCCAGGAGCACCTGGACCACGCGCGGCTGCTCGCCCGGGTCAGCGGACTGCCGGTCAACGGCGACTTCGAGGACGGCTACGGCCGCACGCCGCCGGACGTCGCCGCGACCGTCGAAGCGGCGGCCGGAGCCGGGCTGGCCGGGATCGGCATCGAGGACACCACCGGCGACCCGGACCGGCCCATCCGTGACTTCGACGACGCCGTGGCGCGGGTGCGTTCCGCGGTGACCGCGGCCGCCGGCCGCATCGTGGTCACCGGCCGCACCGACAACTTCATCCAGGGCCGTCCCGATCTCGACGACACCATCCGCCGCCTGACCGCGTTCGCGGAGGCGGGTGCGGACGTGCTCTACGCTCCCTACCCGCCCGACCTCGACTCGGTCCGCGCCATCGTCCGCGCCGTCGCGCCGAAGCCGGTCAACGTCCTGATCTCCCCCGCGGACCAGACGCTCACCGTCGCCGAACTGCAGCAGGCCGGCGTCAAACGGATCAGCCTCGGCGGCGCGCTCTACTCCCATGTCATGGCCGCCCTCGAGCAGGCCGCCCGCTCGCTCGCCAGCGGAGACCTGGCGCCGGCCACTACCGGCCTGAGTTCTGCCCGGCGCGCCGAACTGCTGGAAAAGGCAGCCCGTTTATGAAGTCGCCGACCGGCCCGGCGCCCAGTTCCGGCGAATGGCTGAACCTGACCGCCGGCCAGGCAACGCGGAAGTTCGCGCTGCTGCTGCCCAAGTCGGCCGGACCGACCTGGGACGCGATCGGCGGCCAGGCCGGCGCCGACCAGCGGGCAATCAGCCAGCTCCGGTCGGCCAGCGCCGACCGCACTCCGGTCGACCCGGGCCGGCTCAGCCTGGCCGGCTTCTCCGACGGCGCGTCCTACGCGCTGGGTCTCGGAATCAGCCTCGGCAACCAGTTCCGGGAGATCATCGCCTTCTCCCCCGGCTT
>DASWUW010000954.1:0-4820 GCA_036406335.1 Trebonia sp. | reverse complement strand
GCGCGCTTGTCGTGCTCGGCGGCATGTTGTGGGTCGGCTGGGTCCTGCTGGGCGCGCATGGCTTCCAGCATCAGAAGAACCTGTCGTCGTCGACGTTCTTCGACCTGCTACGGCTGGCGTTCGCGGTGGTGGCCGGGGTCGGCGGGGTGGTCGCGCTGGTGATCGCCTACCGCAAGCAGAAACTCACCGAGGGAGCCGAGCTGCGCGAAGCGACCAAGCTGCACACCGACCGGTTCACCGCCGCCACCGCTCAGTTGTTCGCCGACTCTCCCGGACTGAAACTCGCCGGCGTGCACGCCCTGGCCGGGCTGGCCGACGACGCCCCGACTGCGTCCCTGCGCCAGACCTGCATCGACGTGCTGTGCGCCTTCCTGCGCATGCCCTACGACCCCGACCCCGGCGAGTCTCCCGACGATTCCGTCCCTGAGCGGGCCCGTGAGCACGCCGCCGCAGTACACGCCTACCGGTCGTTACGGGAGGTTCGCCACACCGTCATCCGTGTCATCGGCGCCCACCTGCGCGATGGGGCCGAGGTGTCCTGGCAGGGCCACGACTTCGACTTCACCACCACCGTCTTCGACGGCGGCGACCTCCAAGGCGCCGTATTCACCGCCGACCCCGACCACGGCCTGCATGGCCGAGTCTCCTTCCAATCCACCGTGTTCTCCGACGGTGAGGTCAGCTTCCGGGGCACCACGTTCTCCGGCGGCACGGTCGACTTCAGGTCCGCCACGTTCTCCGGCGGCACGGTCGCCTTCGGGTTCGCCACGTTCTCCGGCGGCACGGTCGACTTCAGGGGCGCCACGTTCTCCGGCGCCACAGTCAGCTTCTGGTCCGCCACGTTCTCCGGCAGCACGGTCGACTTCGGATCCGCCACGTTCTCCGGCGGCACGGTCGACTTCAGCTACGCCACGTTCTCCGGCGGCACGGTCGACTTCAGGGGCGCGTTCTCCGGCGGCACGGTCGCCTTCAGGGGCGCCACGTTCTCCGGCGGCACGGTCGCCTTCGAGTTCGCCAGGTTCTCCGGCGGCACGGTCGCCTTCAGCCACGCCACGTTCTCCGGCGGCACGGTCGCCTTCAGCCACGCCACGTTCTCCGGCGGCACGGTCGCCTTCAGCTACGCCACGTTCTCCGGCAGCACGGTCGCCTTCAGCTACGCCACGTTGTCCGGCGGCACGGTCGCCTTCAGGTCCGCGACGGGGGGCATCCCAGGCGGCCTCCTTGACACTTTGGGGATCCCGCGCCCTGGCATTACAAATATTCCGCCGGAGTGGCTTCCCGGCTCCGCTCGCCCACAAGCCTGAGCGACGTCCGGTCAGACGAAGATCACCGATCAGGCCGACCAGTTCATGCCGTGGCTCCGCTTCCCCGTCACCCGGATCACAGGAGAAGCTCACAGCGGCCGGGACGGGGCTGACGTGACGTGACGCCCGGCCGGTGCCCGGGTCGGCGGCCTGGAGGGCTCTGCGGGCCGCTGTCGCGTCACGTGGGCGATCAAAGAGGGTGCGGGCGGGAAGAGATCCACCACGATCGGCGTGCCGGTCCGGCGCGCTGCGGGATCGTGGGCCCCTGGGACGGGCGGGCGCGGGCGCAACACCGCGGACAGAACAAGTCGGCGCCGGGCGCACCCCTTGACGCACCACTGTGACCAGCACTGATCCCGCCGATGGGCCGGATTGCGGCCGGTACCAGAGCCGGTACCAGGGCCGGTACCAGGGCCGGTACCAGGGCCGGGACCAGGGCCGGGACCGGGGGCGGGGCCGGGCTGCTTCTCGTTTCGGTCCCTCATCTGAGGCCGTTGTCGCGTTTACGCCGTACCGGTGAGGTCGCCGAGCACGGCGGCGGCCTGGTCGCATGCCTCGGCGAGCGGGACGGGCCAGTCCGCGCGGTACGGGCCGGCGGCGGCCAGCACGCCCGCCACCGCGGCGGCGAGATCGCCGAGCGGCCCGTCTCCGGCCTGGACCACGAACACGTCGGTGAGGGTGTTGGCGGGGTCGTCGAGGGCGTCGGCGAGGCCGGTGGGGAGGCGGCTGTCGATGCCGCTGGTCGGGTCGACCACGCCGATCAGGTCCTCGACCGCGTCAAAGAACCGGTCCCGCACCTCGCCCCCCGGGTCGGCCGCGGGAGCGGGTGGCGGGGTTTCGTCTGTCGCCGGCGCGGAGGCCTCGATCAGACCGATCCCGGCTGTGCGGAGAGCGCGGCGGTGCTCGGCGGCCGCGCGGGTGTGCTCACCGGCTGCTCGGGAGGTGGCGCGGGCGAGCCGGGCCGCGGTGATGGCGGCCTCGGCGACGCCGGGTTCCCACCCGGTCGGCGGCGCGACCCGCCAGCCGTCCTCGCCCCGGGCGGCCGCGGCGCTGGTGTCGGCGGCCGCGGTGTCGCTCGGGGCGTCCAGCATGTGATGCAGCGCGAACGCGGCCTGGCCGAGCGCGGTGATCTCGGCGAGCAGCTCGGCGCGGGCCCGGGCGGCGTCGGCGACGGCGGCCTGGGCGCGCAGCTTGGCCCGGTTCGCGATCTGACGGCACCGCGTCGAGCAGAACCGCGCGGGACGCCCGGTCTTCCTCACCTGAACGGTGTCCCCGCACACCGGGCACCGGACCGTGGTCGACGTCACCGTGGTCGACGTCATCGTCGCCTCCTCCAAGCCGGGGTTTCGTAGCCGCGGCCGCGCTGAGCTCTCCGCTACGAATGATGGTGGTGAGGGTAGCGCCGTTCCGTACACCGCGGCGGCGACCTCGAGTCCGCTACGAAACCCCGGAGACGGCGCATCATGGTCACTGAGGCGCCGGGCGTGGCCGGGGTCGGTCGTCAGGTCAGGTCGCTGAGCGCGGCGACGATCGGCCGGACGGCGAGGTCGATGTCGATGGAGTCGATGGGTTCGGGGACGGGGTCGGGGACGTAGAGGTCGCCGGCGGGGATGGTGAGGTGTCGGGTGGAGCCGCCGGTGGTGGTGACGGTGACGGCCAGGCCGCCGTCGTCGGGGTGGGGTGTGCAGGTCACGGACACGGACATGATCGGGGGCCGGAACCGGACGTAGCCGGGGACCATCACCGGCGCCGTGGCCGCCGCGAAAGCAGCCGCGGCGAACGCGGCGGGGTCGCGGGTGAACTCGTCTATGTGGGTGCGCACGTAGACCGCCAGGCGCCCGGTGTGGTCGCGTTCGTAGTCGGCGTCGACCCAGCAGGCGTCGTCCTGGCCGGTCATGGCTTGTCCCAGCCGGGGATGGCACGGCCGCCGCCGATCAACTGGTCGACGGCTTCGGTTTCCCAGGAGCCTTCCCGGCCGATGATGCCGTCTTCGATGCGGGAGTTCGCGGTGGCGAGGACGTGGCTGAGCCAGCCGCCGAAGTCGCGTTCGTTTTCGGCGGCCCGGGTGAGTGCCTGGATCGCGGCACGGGTGTAATCATCGCTGCTGTTCATTCGGCTGCCTCCAGGCCGCTGGTGGCCGACTGGGCTTCGGCCAGGCAGCCCGACAGGGCGTTGGCGAGCATGGCGGCTTCGCTGGTCTTGGCGGCCAGATCGGCGGCGGCCGCGGCGGCGTCACCGCCGTGGTGGCCGTAGCCGGGGTTCTCCCGGACCTGGCCGGCGTCGGTCTGGGCGGTGATCCAGGCCGTCATCTGGTCCAGGGCCTGGGGGAGCTTGGCCGCGGCGGCGGCCAGCGCGCCGAGCACGTCGTAGACGTCGCTGGGGTAGGTCAGGCCGGCGCGCGACATCGTGGCGTAGTTCAGCAGCCGGACCGCGTCATCGATGCCGGACGCCACCGCCCGGGTCGATTCGTGGTCGTGCGGGCCGTCGGGGTGTACCGGCTGGCTGTCTCGGTCCGCCCGGATCTCGATCATGATTCTCCTTCGGTGGGCTGGCTGGTGGTCTGGCGGTGTTTGGCGAGTTCGCGGTAAAGGGTCGCGCGGCTGATCCCGAACCCGGCGGCGACGTCGCCGCGGTCGGCGCCCTGATCGACCATCGCGGCCGCGGCCGCGCGTTGTGCGGGGCTGAGCTTGGGCGGCCGGCCGGGGTTGAGGCCGCGGGCCTTCTTCGACGCCCTGGCCGACGCGGCGCGTTCGAGCATGAAGACCCGTTCCATCTCGGCGAACAAGGCGATGAGCGCGACGGCGATGTCGGCCATGCCGCCGGTCTGGGAGGTGTCGATCGCGAGCGGGTCGTCCAGGGTCCGCAGCCCGACCTGGACCTCACGTAGTTCGTGGATGGTGTTCAGGCACTCACGCAGGTTGCGGCCGAACCGGTCCAGGTTGGTGGCGGTGATCCGGTCCCCGGCCCGGGTCCGGGACCGCAGGTCGTTCAGGCCCGCCCGGTCGAACCGGGCACCGGTCTTCTTGTCGAGGTAGATGTGCTCGGCCGGGATGCCCGCCTCCTGCAGGCGGTCGATCTGGCGCTGGAGGTCCTGGGCGCCGGTCGACACCCTGGCGTATCCGAAATCCATACCCGCACTCTATCTCAAAAGCTGACTCTGTGACACAGATTTGAGAACCAATTGTGAGATCAGCTTATGAGACCGCGCGACCTGGGCAGACGTGATCCGCCGGCGATCCGGATCGCGGGTCTCGAAAGCATGCTTCTGAGACCTACGGTCGCTCCGTGGCAAGTCACCCGCCGGGAACGTGCGGCCCCTTGAATCCCCGGACGCCTATCGGAAGGTCCCCCGGCTGCGATTCGGCCGCGGCAGCGTGCTCCGGCCCTGGACCAGGCCAGGCAACGATCAGCATCCGACATGACGGCCACGCCCCCAATTCCCCGCGGCCACCGCATTCCATCGGGCTGAGCCCTGTGGTCGATAGGAACAGGTAGCGGCCCGGGACGCATCCAGGA
>DASWUW010000953.1:0-2606 GCA_036406335.1 Trebonia sp. | reverse complement strand
ACAGCGGGAAGACTCCCGTGACCGGCACTGCCCCGTAGCTCGGCTTCAGCCCGATCACGCCGCAGTAGGCGGCCGGGATCCGGATCGACCCGCCGGTGTCGGTGCCCAGGGCCAAGTCGCAGACGCCCGCCGCGACGACCGCGGCCGACCCGCCCGAGGAACCGCCGGAGGTCCGCGAGGGATCCCGGGGGTTGCGGGTGTCGCCGATCTCCGGGTGCGCGAACCCGGCCGCGTATTCCAGGCACTGGGTGGTGGCGAAGACCACGGCGCCGGCGGCGCGCAGCCGGCGCACCACTTCCGCGTCGGCTGGAGCGGGCCCGGAGTCGCTGGCCGGGCTGCCGCAGCGGGTCGGCAGGCCTGCGACCGCGATGATGTCCTTGACCGCGACCGGCTCCCCGGCCAGCGGCCCGTCTGCCCCCCGGGCGGGTGCCGGGTCGACCGCGACGACCGCGTTGAGCGGCCGGCCGAGCCGCTCCAGCCGCTCGTAGGCGGCCCGCAGGCCGGGGGAGCCGGGCCCGGTGGCGTCGCCGGCCGTCACCGGCGGGGTCCGTAGAAGACACAGCGCATAACGTCCAACGCTACCGCCACTACCCTAGCCGCCGGATGTCCGGGTCAGGCACGCCGGCCCGGACGATGACCGTGGTGAAGATCCCTTCAGGGTCACGGTCGGGAAAGAACTCGTGACCGTCGTCGTCCACCATCTTCCAGTGCACCTGGGCGGTTCCGGCCACGCTGTGCGCCCGCATCGAGACGGTGATGTCGACCGTCTGGCCGGGCCGGGTGGCGGCGATCGGGACCCGCAGCGGCGAGGCAGGGATCCCCAGGCCCGCCGGCGGGCCGAGCCGCTGCAGCCACCGGCCTTCCCAGGCCACGGTGCCGCTGTTGCGCAGCCGCCAGATTTTCTCGAACCGGAAGCCGGCGGCATGATGACCGCGTCCGGGGTGACGTCGGCCACAAAGGTCGAGAAGTCACCAGGCAGCGGGTACCCGCTGACCGGGGCGCTTGACCGCTGCCGCGGCCGCTGTCCGGCCACCGCCTGATGAACACCGTCCAGAGCTGGCCGTCGGCGCTAAAGCGTTCCTCGTAGAACGCCACCAGCTCCCAGCTCGGCCGGTCCCGGCCGCCCTCCACGTGGCTCAGGTGACCTTTGCTGGTGCCGGCGGCCAGCGCGGTGGCAGTCAAGGTCATCCCGCCCGCCTGGCGCAACTCGCGCATCAGGGCACCCAGGGTTTTAAGGACATCGACGTTGCTCACTTCAACCAGGATGGTCGGGAGTTCGCCCAACGGCAAGGGGGCACCGTAGCGTCCCGGCCATGGCGGCCCTGTCAGAAAACCGGCTCATCCGGCGGCTTGCCGTGCTGACGGCCCAGCTTGACCTTGACCGGCGGGACCTGGTCGTCTTCGGCAGCGGCCCGCTGCTGGCTCACGGACTGCGCCGCGGTGTCCGGGACCTGGACGTCGTCGCCCGCGGGGCAGCCTGGCGGCGCGCCCGCGAGTACGGCTGCCCGGGTACCGGAAGCGTGAACGGCGCCCCGATGGCGCTGTTCTGGGACGGGCTGATCCAGTTCTCCCCGGGGTGGATCTCGGATGACTGGGACGCCGGCGACCTGATCGGCCGGGCCGAGCGCATCGAAGGCTGGCCGTTTGCCCCGCTGGCCGATGTCCTGGCCTACAAGCAGCTGCTGCTGCGGCCCAAAGACCACCGGGATATCGCGGCCCTGCTATCCCGGGGGCCAGCCTCGCTCAGTGACGCTGCCGGGCTTCAGCCGCTGCAGGGGGCGCGGTACGGCACTCCCGGCAGGTAAGTCGCCCACTCGACGGGGGACAGCCGCTGCCCGAGGTTCGCGCAGACCGCTGCCTGGGCGGCCGCCGGTGAGGTGTCCCACAGGCGGACGGTGTCGTCGTCAAAGCTGGCGGCGGCCAGCTGCGCGCCGCCGGGGGAGAAGGCGATGGAGAAAATGTGGCCGGGCAGTCCGCTGAGGGTGGCCGAGAGTGCCGGGTGCGCCGGATCGGCCAGGTTCCACAGCCAGACCGTGCCGTCGTTGACCCCGGCCGCCAGCGTCCTGCCGTCCGGGCTGACGGCCACCGACCAGGTCTGCCCGGACGGGCCGGCCAGCGGAGGGCCGAGCCGCCGCGGGCGCCCCGGGCGGGCCATGTTCCACAGGTACACGTGATTGTCCGAGTTGCCGATCGCGAGCGTCCGGCCATCCGGCGTGAACGCCAGCCCGATCGGGTAGCTGGCCATGCCGCCGAGATCCGGTCCGGCCGGCACCAGGCCGTCTCCGCTGGTGAGCCGCCACAGCTGCACGGAGCTGGTGCTCGCGCTGGACGCGGCGAGCTCGCGGCCGTCCGGCGCGAACAGCACCGTGAGGATCTGGTCGGTGTTGCCCGCCTTGCGCACCACCGTGAGCTGTCTCGGGTGCGCCGGGTCGCTGACGTCGAACAACCGCACCGACCCGTCGTCTGCGCCGGTGGCCAGCAGCCTGCCGTCCGGGCTGAACGCCGCCGACTCCGCGGCTCCGGTCCCGCTCATCACCTTGAGGGCGGGCGCGACCGGGGCCAGCGTGCTCCCGTTGAGCAGCTCGACCGTGCCGTTCGAGACGGCG
>DASWUW010000952.1:0-2271 GCA_036406335.1 Trebonia sp. | reverse complement strand
CGCGGCCCTCGCGGTGCGGTTGTTCCCGGTCGCCGGAGCGCCGGGGGCGGCACTGCTGCGCCTCGGGCTGGCCGCGGCGGTGATGCTCGGCATCACCCGGCCGCGGGTGGGGAGGTGGACCGCGGCGCAGTGGCGCACCGTGCTGCTGTACGGCGTCAGCCTCGCCGGGACGAACGGGTTCTTCTACGCCGCCCTGGCCCGGCTCCCGCTCGGCACCGCGGTGACCATCCAGTTCCTCGGCCCGCTCACCCTCGCGGCGGTACTGTCCCGGCGCGGGCGGGACGCAGGCTGGGTGCTGCTGGCGGTGACCGGCGTCGCGACCCTGGGCCTGTCGGCCAGCCGCGGCGGGACCGGCGGGCACCTCAGCGGCGCCGGCGTGGCCTGCGCGCTCGTCTCGGCCGCGTTCTGGGCGCTGTACATCATCGCCGGCGGCCGCGCGAGCACCGCGGTCCCCGGCCGGGGCGGCCTCGCGGTCGCGATGACCGTGGCCGCCGTCACCCTGGTTCCGTTCGGCGCGCACGGGGCGGGCCACGTCGCCGGCCGGCCGCACCTGCTGCTGATCGCGCTCGGTACCGCCGTGCTCGCCTCGGTGGTCCCCTACACGCTGGAACTCGCCGCGCTGCGCCGGGCTCCCCGGCGGGTCTTCGGCATCCTGCTCAGCCTCGAGCCCGCCGTGGCCACGCTCGCCGGCGTGCTGCTGCTGTCCCAGCGCACCGCGCCCGTCGCGGTCGCCGCCGTCCTCGTGGTGATCGTCGCCAGCACCGGCTCCGCGCTCGGGGCCCGGCCGGCTAGGTGACGACCCGTCCGCCGTTCACGCCGATGATCTGCCCGGTCACGTAGCCCGAGTCCTCACTGCACAGGAACGCGCAGGCGTTGGCGATGTCCTCGGGGCGGCCGACCCGGCGCACCGGCAGTGTCGCGGACAGCCGCTCGGCGTTCTGCTGGCTGATGTTCGCGTCGGACATGATCGTGCCCGTGATCGAACCGGGCGGGATCGTGTTGACCGTGATGCCGAGCGGGCCGAGCTCCTGGGCCAGCGTGCGGGTCAGCGAGATGACCGCGCCCTTGGAGGAGGAGTAGACCGCCATGCCTTTCGAGCCGGTCTGCGCGCTGGAGGACGAGATGTTCACCACCCGGCCCCACTGCGCCGCCTTCATGTCGGCCAGGGTCTCCTGCGTCACGATCATCGGCCCGAGGACGTTGACCTTGTAGACGAAGTGGAAGAGGTCCTCAGTGACCTGCTCGAACGGCGTGAAGTCGGTGACGCCGGCGTTGTTCACGACAACGGTGACCGGGCCGAAGGTGCCGCGCAGCCTGGCCACCGCGGCCTGTACCTGGCCGCGGTCGGATACGTCGGCCCCGAGCGCGACCGCCTTGCCGCCGTCCGCCTCGATCGCCTTGATCGTGCCGGCGCAGCGCGCCTCGTCGAGGTCGAGTACGCCTACGGCCATGCCCTCCTGCGCGAGCCGCTTCGAACAGGCCATCCCGATGCCCGCTGCGGCGCCGGTAACAAGGGCCACCTTGGTGGTTGTCATTCGGTCCTCTCAGAAAGGCGGGATAGCGCGGCTGAGCACCGGGCCCGGGTAACTCCGGGCCGAGCTGGATGTCGAGCCATACCCGGTCCCGCAGCGCGATGCCGTTGGCCTGGGTGCCGGGCGGGTAGCCGGACGCCTCGGTAAAGGCGTCGCGCTCGACGGAGTGCAGCCGGAATCCCTGCCGCTGGTAGAAGCGCAGGTTCCCGGTGTCGGCCGCGGCCGTTGCCACCCGCACCGCGGTGACGCCCTCGGCGGCGAGCAGCGCCAGGGCTGCCTGCATCAGCCGCCGGCCGAGGCCCTGTCCCTGCAACTCTTCGCGGACGGCCATGTTCTTGACCTCGGCCCGGCCGGGCTGGCCGGTGCCGGTCAGCTGCAGGTGCCCCACGACCCGCGGCCCGCTCCGGGCCACCAGGACCCTCCCGGAATGCAGGTAGGAGTCCAGCTCGGCGGCTGAATCCTCGGCGAGCTCGAACAGTGGCCGCAGCGTGGCCCGGTCGCCGGCGTACCACCCGACGGTGACCGGCGGCCCGGTCTCGCTAGGCGGCGGCATGAGCACGATCCGCCAGTGGTCCGGGTCCTCGACGGTGATCGCGCCGTTGTCAGTCCAGTACGGGTTCTCCGCTTCGACGCGCGGGTAGCCGAGCGCGGCCAGCCGGGCGGCCGCTAGTTCTGCCTGGTCCGGGCCGTCGAAGTAGAACACGAGCAGGTTGTCCCGGCTGGGGGCCCGGCCCGGGCT
>DASWUW010000951.1:0-1973 GCA_036406335.1 Trebonia sp. | reverse complement strand
CAGCTGCACGGCGGCCGCCCGGCCGATGCCGCTGGTCGCCCCGGTGACCAGCGCCGCGGTCCCGGTAAGGTCAGCAGAAGTCATTGTCATGATGATCCTTCCCCGTACGTTGTGTGGGTTACGTGATCCACCTTGCCGGGTAAAAATTGGGTTGTCCAATCCAGTCTCGAGGTAGACTCACGGTATGGCCGACAGCGAACCAGAGACCGGAACCGGGCGGCCGCTGACCCGCCGCGGACGCGAGACGCGGCAGCGGATCCTGGCCGCCGCGGCCGGGCTGATGTTCGAGAACGGAGTGGCGGAGACGACCCTGGAGGAGATCCGCGCGGCCGCCGGGGTGAGCGGGTCGCAGGTGTACCACTACTTCGAGGACAAGCAGGCCCTGGTCCGCGCCGTCATCGACTACCAGACGGACGTCGTGCTCGACGGCCAGGGCGCGCTCCTGGACCGCCTGGACACGCTGCCCGGCCTGCGGGCCTGGCGCGACTTCCTGGTCGAGCACCAGCGCCTGCTGGGCTGCCGGGGCGGCTGCCCCATCGGGGCGCTCGGGGCCGAGGTAGCCGAGACCGACGCGGTCTCCCGGCTGGCGGCGGCCCGCGGACTGCAGCGCTGGGAGGGGCGGATCCGGAGCGGCCTGCGGGCCATGCACGCCCGCGGTGACCTGGCCGCGGACACCGATCCCGACGACCTCGCGCTGGCGGTGCTCGCCGCGCTGCAGGGCGGCCTGCTGCTGACCCAGCTCCAGCGTGACACCCGGCCGCTGGAGGTCACGCTGGACGCCATGCTGGACCGCATCCAGGCCCTCACCCGGGCGGCGTAGCCGCGGGCCAGGACGTGATCCCGGCTAGCCAGGACATGATCCCGGCTAGCCGGGGTGTGATCCCGGCTAGCCGGCGGCCAGGAACCGGACGACCTCGTCGGCCAGCCGCCCGCCCGCGTCCTCCTGCAGGAAGTGGCCGGCCCCGGCGATGACCGGGTGGTCGCGGTGCGCCGCGCCCGGCACGGCCGCCCGCAGCAGCGGAGCCGCGGCGCCGGTGATGGGATCGCCGTCGGAGAACGCGCACAGGAACGGCTTGTCCCAGCGGGAGAGGACCTGCCACGCCTCACGGTTGGCCTCGCTGGCCGGGTCGTCGGGACGGGTCGGCACGAGCAGCGGCATCGCCCGGGGTCCCGCCTGGTAGGTCTCGTCCGGGAACGGCGCGTCGTAAGCGGCCCGCTCCGCCGGGGACAGCGCGCGCTGGCAGCCGCTCTGAACGAACCGGGCCACATCCAGTACCCGCGCCCGCTCCACGGCCCGGCGGAAGGACCACCAGGCCTGCGGCATGTCCTGGTCGCCGGTGGGGAGGGCGGTGTTCGCGGCCACCAGGGCGGCGAAGCGGTCCGGGTGCTCCGCGGCCAGCCGCAGCCCGATCAGCCCGCCCCAGTCCTGGCCCACGAGCGTGACGCCGCGCAGCCCGAGCGCGTCGAACGCGAACGCGCGCATCCACTCCACGTGCCTGGCGTAGCTGTGATCAGCCACCTCGGCGGGCTTGTCCGAGCGGCCGAAGCCGGGCAGGTCCGGCGCGACGGCCCGCAGGCCCGCCCGGGCCAGCACCGGCAGCATCGTGCGGTAGAGAAACGACCAGCTCGGCTCCCCGTGCAGCAGCAGGACCGCCGGCCCGTCGGCCGGGCCGTCCGCCACGTAGCCGATCCGCAGCGCCGGCCCGCCGTCGGGATCGGGAACCTCGGCGTACTGCGGCGGGTAGGCGAACCCGGGCAGGTCCGCGAAACGGTCGTCGGGGGTCCGCAGCAGGCGCATGAGCTCACCGTACCGGTGGCCGCCGGGAGCCGGTATCCTTGCGGAGATTCCGCGCGGGCCCCTTCTCCGGGGGGAGGCAAGCACACGGGTGGTTAGCTCAGCGGTAGAGCAGCCGGTTTACACCCGGCAGGTCGCTGGTTCGCATCCAGTACCGCCCACCAGCGAAGCCGATGTC
>DASWUW010000950.1:0-4796 GCA_036406335.1 Trebonia sp. | reverse complement strand
TGCAGGCCGTCCCTCGCCCGGGCGTACCGCCACCGCCCGGCCAGCGGGTCGATGACGATGGCACCCGGAGCGGCCGCGAGGCCGCCCGCGACGATCGCGCGGTCGGTCTGCCGCAGGGCCGGCGAGCCCCGCGGCGAACTGGAGAACGTGGTGAGCAGCGCGATCCGGGCCCCCGGCACTTGCGCGCGGATCTGGTGCACGGTCGCGGTAACCCGCCTGCGCTCCACCGCGGGCGGCACCCCGAGGTCATCGTGACCGGCCTGCACGACCACCAGCGCCGGGCGCAGGAGGCGTAGCCTTTCCCGGGTCAGCAGGTGCGCCATCGGCCCGCGTCCGCCGGAGCCGGACCGGACGTAGCCGGCGCCGGGGACCCCGTCGATGACGGCGTTCCAGTCCAGCTGCCGGGCCAGCCGGACCGCCCAGGACAGTTCCGGGTTACCCGGTCCGGTGCCCGCCGTGTAGGAGGCGCCGACGACCGCCACCGTCGGGATCCGGCGCGCCTGGTGCTCGAGCCGCGCCTCGCACGCGCCGAGCGGCGACGAAACTGTGATCATGTCGTCCGAACGGCGCGGGCCCGTCTCCGTCGGCGCCGGCCGGTGCGGGAGCAGCAGGACAGCGGAGACCGTGCGGGCGGCCCGGTCGGCGTGTACGCGCGCCGCGATCCAGCACGAGAGCAGCAGGCAGCAGGTGATCAGGGCTGCCGTGATACCTGCCGCTTGGCCGTGATTACGGTGGGTCACACCATAGTGTCGGGTGCCGGGTAACGTTTGCGCAATGGTTGTCTCCGCGTTGTTAGCAGCACGTTCATCCCGTGCTCGACCGCCCTCCTATGACGTACAATTCGCGGGTAGTCGCTTCGCAGAACACCAGAGGGGTACCCGCCATGACCGAATACCTGATCGCGGCCGTCCTCTTCGTGGCCATGGTGACGACTCTCGTGTACCTCTGGAAGCGCGAGCACGGATAGCCGCGGGGAGTTACTCTCCGTGCAGCTGCGGCCGGATGGCCGCCCGTCGTCCCTGTGCTCGGCCGGGGGCGAGCGCAGCTCTGGATCTGGTATCGATCAGGTACGCCGTCGTCCGGCGTGGAACCGCGGCGCTGCGCGATCCGTCCTCCGGGCAGGAAGTAAACGCGGCCCGGCGACCGGGACGCCGGCCGCGGGGGCCGGCATCCCGGTGACCGGTGTCAGACCACCTGCATCGGGCGCATCATCGAGTTGTCCTCGTGGTCGAGGAAGTGGCAGTGCCAGACGTAGGTGCCGCGCCGGTCGAAGTGCGCCCGGACCCGGGTGATGGTCCCGGTGGGAGCGTCGCAGGAGTCTTTCGGCCCGCTCTCCCAGGCATGCGGCTTGGTCACCGTGCTGCTGCCGATCGTCTGCCGGCTGACCACCTCGAACTGGACCAGGTGCAGGTGGAAGACGTGGGAGATCCCCGCCGTGCCGGCGAAGTTGTAGACCTCCCAGGTTTCGGTCGACCCGTAGGGGATTTTTTCCGTGACCGCGTCGCCCCAGCCGCGCACCGTGTTGGCCCCGCTGGAACTGACCGTGCCGCAGGTATAGCTGGAGGTCGCCCCGGCAGTGAAGGTGGACGCGATCTCGGCGAAGGAGACCCGGCGGGTCGTCTTGGCGGTGCCCGGCGCGGTGTACCTGGGCAGCTTCAGGTGCTGTGGCGGGGTCGAGGTGTCCTTCGACTTCAGCGACCCCACGGTGAACCGCATGACCGTGCCGGTGGTGCCCGCGGTCGCCGCGGAGCCCTCGTTGGTCAGGTACAGCCTGGTGCCCGGCTTGACCCCGGTGAAGTCCACGATGACGTCGTAGCGCTCCGCCGGCAGCACCGGCAGCCCCGTCTTGCCGGTCATCTCCACCGGCTTGGGCAGGAAGCCGCCGTCGCTGCCGATCACCCACATCGGCAGCGCCGACGACGCCGGGGTGGCGGCCTTCAGGCTGGACACCACCTTGAGGGTCAGCGGCCGCACCGCGCAGCCGTTCAGGATGCGGAACCGGTAGCGCCGCGGCTCCACGTTCAGGTTCGGCCAGGTGTTGCCGTTCACGGTGATCGTGCTGCCGTAGTAGACGTCGTTCCAGTACGGCGGGATGTCGGTCTGCGGAATGTACGGCCCGGACGCGAAGGTGTTGGCCGCCGGCATGTACTGGCTGCCGTCGGTGTTGAACGACGGGTCCTGGATGACCAGCGGGATCTCGTAGTGCCGGGTGCCCGACGGCTCGCCCCGGCGCGGAGCGGGGCCGGGCAGGACGCCGGCCTTCAGGTCGCTGCTCCCGCCGCGCAGCACGTACAGGCCGAGCAGGCCGGCCCGCACGTTGAGCCGGGTCATGCCGATGGTGTGGTCGTGGAACCACAGACTGGTCGCCCGCTGGTCGTTGGTGTACTCGTAGTGCGCCATCCCCGCGCTCCAGGTGGCGCCGAAGCGGCTTTTGGCCTCTTTTGCGTAGGCGGCGTACTTGCTGCCGGAGGTGGCGTAGCCCTTGGGGATGTTGGTGGCGTGCGGCAGGTACCAGGTCTCGGGGAAACCGTCCGAGTCCCCGTGCACGTGGGCGCCGTGCATGTGCACGACCAGCGGCACCGGCCCCTTGTACAGGCCGGGGGTCTTGCTGAAGCTGGGCACGGAGTCGCGGTGCGCCGTGCCGCCTCCCGGGTTGGCCCAGTGCAGCGTCGGGTCAACCGGCAGGATGTGCGATACGTACTTGCCCGCCGAGTTCACCAGCTGGTTGTCCCAGGTCACCTGCGTCCGGCGGTTGACGCTGGCCTCAATCGTGAATGACGGCGAGTGAAAAGTGGAGGAATGTTCGTTAGAGCCGAACCCGAAAACAGTGGTAGAAGGAAACCCCTTCGGGAGCATCTGCTGCTTGAAGGGGCGCGCGGCGATCACATAGCTGTCAACGGACGGGCTAGCCGAGGTCACCGGCATCGCCGGGAGGATGTAGAGCTGGGTGCCGAACTGCGGGATCGTCGTCGCGTCGAGCTCCGCGGCGCTCGCCCCGCGGCTTTCCAGCCATAGCGGCAGCTCGAGCGCCGCGCCGGCGGCGGCCACCGTGGCACCGGCCCGCAGCGCGTTTCTGCGGGTCAGACTTATGGTCATTCGCATTCTCCTTCACCGTGCGCAACATGTGACCCCAAGACGTACAAGTTGAGGAGTCTAGAGGTGACTGCTAGGTGATTGCGGGGATTTGACCCGATTGCTGCAGAAGTAACTAAGTGGATATTCAGAGAAAAGGTCACGCTGGTCTCGTCGAACGCGTCACTGCGCACGATGACCTGCAGCGACCAGCGGCCGGTGAAAGTAACGGTGGCGTCCTGCGCCCGGTACTGGCCGGCTGACGTCCGGGTCAGCGTGACCGGCAGCGGCCCGAGGTCCCGGGCGGGAAAGTACAGCGCCGCGGTCACCTGCGCGGGCCGGAACGGCTGCCCGTCCGCCTGGGTGAAGTACACCTCGAGGGTGTTCGGCCCCAGCCGGGCGGGCGCGGCGAACACGTGCACGGTGCCCGCGCCGCCCGGGCCGCCGGTGTTGAACGCCTGGCTCGCGCTGACCGCGGGCGCGTAGGCCTCGCGCCCGGTCGCGGTGTTCACCAGCACGGCGGTGAGCGCGAGCACGATGACCGCGACCCCCAGCTCCCCGGTAACCGACCAGCGCAGCTGCCGCATGGCCGGCCGCCAGGCCGGACCGGGCACCGGTCCGGCTCCCGTCCGCCGGCCGGCCGGAGACAGGCCCCGGCGGATCAGGCGCCGGGCGAAGTAGCCCAGCTCGATCAGCAGGATCAGGCCGGTGATCTTGGCGATGACCAGCCGGCCGTAGGTGGTGCCGAACAGCGCGCCCCAGGTGCCCGCCTCCCGCCAGGTCTGGTAGACGCCGCTGACGATGATGGCGGTAACGCAGCCGAGCGCGACCGCGGAGAACCGCTGCACCGCGTGCGCCGCCGCGGCGGCGGCCGCCCCGTTCCTCTCCTCGTGGCGAAGTGCGAGCCCGGCGAGCACGGCGAGGCCGCCGATCCACAGCGCCATCGCGTCCAGGTGGACGATGTCGACCGGGATGCCCCAGGGGGCCTGGACGCCGGTGGAGGCGTGATCGTAGACCGCCCAGGTCGCGGCCAGCGCGGTGACCAGCACGGCCCAGCCCGCGCCGGCCAGCCGGCGGGTGCGGAGCGGGGCTGCGGGCAGCCGGGGCAGCAGGAGGCCGGCGGCCCCGGCCGCGGCCAGCGACAGCACCTCGCGGGCCTCGGAGGCCGGCCCGAGGCTGCTGTGCAGGGTTGACCGGATCAGGGTCGCGCTGAAGACCTGGCTCAGCCCGGTGCCCGCGCCGTACGGCCCCTGCAGCAGCAGGCCGAGCAGGGTGGACAGCAGCAGCCCGAGGGAACTCGCCGTGACCAGCCGCCCGGCGCCCCGGCGGCGGCCGCCGTCCGGCCAGCAGAGGATCAGGAACGCGACCCCGCCGCCGAGCACCGCGTAGCACAGGTACCCGACCCAGCGGACGACGGCAAACAGGTCGTCTACCCCGGTGTCCGCGGCAGGCAGCAGCGCGCCCACGTGAGTGGCGCTGGGCGTGCCGACCGAGAACGTGAACGCGCCCTCTACCGGGTGGGTGTCGGCCGAGATCACGTGCCACACGGCGGTGTAGGTGCCGTTTCCCAGGCCGGGCAGCAAGCTGTCGGCGATCTCGTAGGTCGACACGTGGACGGTCTGGTCCTCGTCGACGCGCTGACCGCCGGGGGAGTACACCGTGAGGCTCCCGGCGCTGATCCCGACCGGCTGGTCGAAGGACGCGGTGACCTGCTGGGGCGCCCT
>DASWUW010000949.1:0-5141 GCA_036406335.1 Trebonia sp. | reverse complement strand
CCAACCGCCCAGGTGAAGATTTTGTTAGTTGACCGTACTTACATATTCACGTCAAGGGATCCGGGTCACGTTTTATCGGAACTTAACCACGTTACTTTGCCGTGAAGCCGCCGTCCGGGGTGTCCCGGCGGTCAGTGGCCGGCCGCGGCACGCCAGGCCCGCACCGCGACCGGCGGCTCAGTGCCGGGCGGCGAGAACCGGCCGGCCAGCGCTATGAGCCAACCGCAGGCCCGTAACGGCTGCGTAATGCGGAGCCGTTAGTGGCCCGGCCCCAGATCCGGCCCGCGCGGACCTGCCCGCCGCAGGAGTGACCCGGGCGCGGGGCCGTGCTGAGATGGACCCGTGGATTACGGACTCGCCGGGCGGACCGTCGTGGTGACCGGCGCGGCGCGCGGGCAGGGCGCGGCGGAGGCGGAGATCCTGGTCGCCGAGGGCGCCCGGGTGATCGGGGCCGACATCCTCGACGACGCGGGCCAGGCCCTGGCCGGCCGGCTGAACGCGCAGGGGCCCGGCACCATGGAGTACCGGCGCCTGGACGTCGCCAGCGCCGGGCAGTGGGGCGCCCTGGCCGCTGACCTGGCCGGGACACCGGTGCACGGCCTGGTCAACAACGCCGGCACGCCGTACCGGGCCCGGCTGGGCGACATGGACCTAAAGAACTGGAACCGGGTCATCGGGGTGAACCTGACCGGCACCATGCTCGGCATCCAGGCCCTCGCGCCGCTCATGCCGGACCACGACGGCGCGTCGATCGTGAACATCGGGTCGATCGCGGGTCTGTCCGGGCACTTCGCGCTGGCCTACACGGTCTCCAAGTGGGGGCTGCGCGGGCTGACCCGGGCCGTGGCGCTGGAGCTCGCGAGCCGCGGCATCCGGGTCAACATCGTGCACCCGGGGCCGGTCGACACCCCGATCCTGGACGGCGCCGACCCGGTCTTCGTGCAGGCCAGCGTCCAGGCCACCCTCGCGGGCCGGACCGGCCGGGCCGAGGAGGTCGCCGACGTGGTCGTGTTCCTGCTGTCGGACCGGGCGTCCTACCTCAACGGCCAGGACATCCCGGTCGACGGCGGGTTCTCCTCGCACGGCGGCGCCAAGACGATCACCGACGCGCTCGCCCGGGCGCACCCGGACCGCTGGTAAACGGGGTGACGCGATGCCGCGGTCGCGGGCGAAGGCGATCAGCGCCGGACGGGACGCGAGGCCGGTCTTGGCCAGCAGCGCGGTGACGTTGTTGCGGACGGTCTTCTCCGCCAGGAACAGGCTGCGGCCGATCTCGGCGTTGCCCAGGCCGCGGGCGACCAGGGCCAGGATCTCCAGCTCGCGCGGGGTCAGGCCGTCCAGGCCGGGGGCGGAGGCGGCGGGCTGGCCGAGCATGCCCGCGAGCCGGTGCGCCAGCCGGCTGTCGAGGACGAGTTCGCCGCGGGCCAGGGCCTGGACGGTGCTGGCGATGGACTCGGCCGCGGCCTCCTTGAGCAGGTAGCCGCGAGCGCCCGCGCGCAGGGCGGCCAGCGTGGTCGCGTCGGCGCTGTCCATGGTCAGCACCAGTACGCGCACCCCGGGATGGGCAGCGGTGATCTGGCGGGTGGCGGCCACCCCGGATCCGTCCGGCAGGTGCAGGTCGAGGATGGCGACGTCGGGCTGGTGCGCGGCCACCGCCGCGAGTGCCCCGGTGACCGTGCCGGCCTGGGCCAGCACGGTGATGCCCTCCTCCGCCAGCAGGGCGGCCAGCCCGCGGCGGAATACGGGATGGTCGTCCACGATGACCACCGTCGGCTGGGGCCCGGTCACGAGGCCAGCTCGCCGGCCGCGGCCGCGGCCATGACCGTGACCGGCAGGCAGGCGGAGATCTCGGTGCCGGTTTCCTGGCCGGCCCCGGCCGGGCCCGTCGCGGGACCGATGGCGAAGCTGCCGCCGAGCTCCTCGATCCGGGCCCGCATCGAGGAGATGCCGACCCGGCCGGGACGGCGGCGGGCACCGCCCGCGCCGTCGTCGCGGATTTTCAGGACAACCTGCTGCTCGCGGTAGTGCACCGCGATCAGGACCGAGGCGGCCCGGGCATGCCGGCGGGCATTGGTCAGGGCCTCGGCGATGACCCGGTAGACGGCGACCTCGACGGCCGCCGGCAGTGCGGGCAGTTCACCGATCTGCACCGTGACCGGCGGTTCGGTCACCGCCGCGGCCAGCTCGCGGACGGCTTCGGCCAGCCCGGCTTCGTCCAGGGCGCGCGGGCCGAGGGCGTCGATCGCGCTGCGCAGGTCGGCCGCCGCGTTCAGCAGGGTGGCCTGCAGGGCGGTGACGGCGTCGGCGGCTCCGCCGGTGTCGCTGCGCTCCAGGCGCCGCAGGGCGATCTTGGCCTGGATCGCGGCCGCGGCCAGGGAAGGGCCGACGTCGTCGTGCAGTTCGTGACGCACCCGGCGCCGTTCGGCCTCGCGGGCCAGGGCCAGGCGCTCACGCGAGGCGCTGAGCTCCTCGCTCAGCCCGACCGCGGACACCGCGTTAGTGAGCGGCGCGCACAGGTCGAGGATGAGGCGCCGGTCCGAGCGGGAGAACGACTCCCCGGGAGTGCGGGGCAGTATCTCCAGCTGCCCGACCTCGGCCGCTCCCGACCGCAGGGGGACCGCGAGCGCGGCCTGGCCCTGCGCGTCGCCGGCCAGCACGACGCCGTCCCGCAGGATCCGCACGCCCGGACTGCGCAGGCGGTGAGCCAGGTCGGTCGCCGCCCGGCTGAGCGCGCCGGCCGGGTCGGCGCTGGCCGAGAGCACCTGGGTGGTGTGGGCCAGGGCGGCGTACGGGTCGCCCCGGTCGCCGTACAGCCAGCGGGCGATGGCCCGCTGCAGGACGGCCCGCAACGGCCCGAAGGCCAGCGCCACCACCGCGGTGGCCAGCACCGAGCTGACCCGGCCGTGCAGGTGCAGCCAGCCCGAGGCGATCTGCACGATCAGGATGTAGCCGCCGATCAGCAAGCCGGACAGCAGCACCCAGCCCGTGGTCCGGCCGATCGCCAGCTCGATGTCGTACAGGCGCAGCCTGAGCACGGAGAGCAGGGCCGCACCGGGGATGAGCAGGAACGCGGTGTCCTGGGCGACGACGCCGGCCGTGCCGCCGTACCCGGCCGTGCTGAAGACGGCGATGACCACCGCGGCGGCGGCGGCCAGGGGCAGCAGCTGACGGCGCCGCCGGTCGTCGGCGGTGACGATCTCGACGACGAGCAGGATCAGCGAGACCGCACCGGAGGCAATCGCGGCGACCAGGGTCACGTCGGTCACCGTGCCGAAGCCGGGCACCCCGACCGGATTGCCGATCGTGGTCCGCGGCCCGCTGGACAGCGTCGGCGACAGGGCCTGGGCCAGGCAGACGGCGGCGATGAGGGCCGTGTCGGCGCGCCCCAGCCTTTGCCGCCACCTCCCCCGCGCTCCCTCGGGAAATACCAGCGGGAGGATCATCACCGTGATGAGCAGGCCCGGGACCCAGGTCCAGGCCGTCAGCCAGACCGTCCAGCGGTAGCCGGGATCGGCCGGGCCGGTCACGTCGTTCAAGCCCGAGGCGAGCATGCTCAGGCCCTCGGCTGCCCCGATGGCGGCGAACACCCGGCCGACCGGGTGCCGCGCCCGGCGGGTCAGGATCAGCGCCGCCACCAGGCCGCAACCCACCGCCAGGGCCGCGTCGCCGAGTTCGTGACCGCTGACCAGGTCGGCGAACCGGGGCCGGCTCAGCGACAGCCCCAGCCCGGACAGGGCCAGCGCGGCGGGCACCAGGGCGCACGCCAGCGCCAGGCCCCGTCCGGAGCGGGCGGCGGCCTCGTTGTCGGGGAGCATCGCAGTAGCATGCACGGTGCGCGGCGGACCGTCAAGCAGCGTCTGACCTGGCCGGGAACCGGCGCGCGAGCAGCACCACGATGGCCGCCGCACCGAGGGACCAGACCAGTCCGACCAGGGCGGCCGCTCCCGACCCGGTGAACCCCGCCGCCACGCCGCCCGCGATGACCGCAGCCGGCAGCCACCAGGGCAGCACGCGGGCCATCAGCAGCCCGGTCATCGCGACCAGCAGGCCGAGCGACAGGACCGGGATGGCCAGGAAGGAAACCGGGAGGGCGGCGCTGGAGTTGTCCAGCAGGTCGAACAGGCGGACCTGGCCGGCCGCCGGGACGGCCGCCTGGTGCATGCCCCAGGCGAGGTACCCGTCGACCACCTCGCCGAGGGCGTTGCTGACCGCGCCGATGATCAGCAGCACGCCGCCGGCCAGCCGCAGAACCGCCCCGCGGCGGGTATCGGCACGCCAGACCGCGACGGCCAGGGCGATCAGCAGCAGCGAGGCGAGCGCGTAGACCAGCTTGACCGCCAGCAGCCGGCCGGCCACCGCCGGGATCTGGGCGACCACGCTGGCGTTCGAGCCGTGCAGTACCGGCAGGAACACGTTGCTCAGGGTGAACAGCAGCGGGGCGGCCGCGGCGATGCCGGTGACCGCGCCGAACCGCCAGCGGCGGGCCGGATCGGCGTCGGGACGCGGCGCGGCGGGGTCGAGGACCGCGGTGTGAACGGGTGAGCTCATCTGGATCTCCTGATCGCGAGGCCGGCCGGGCCGGGGCGGGCCGTCCGGCCCGTTACCGCCTACGCTCGTGCGCCCGGCGTCCCGTCCGGTAGGGACACCGGTCCCGGCCCGGCGGTCAGGGCGCCAGGCGGTAGACCGCTCCCGCGGCGTCGTCACTCACGTACAGGGCGCCGTCCGGGCCGGGCACCGCGTCCACCGGGCGCCCCCAGAAAGAGCCGTCGGGGTTCTGGAACCCGCCGACCAGGGTGACCGCGGGCTCCAGGGTGTGCCCCGCCGGGTTCCAGGCCAGCCACTCCACCGCGGGCGGGCGGGGCGGCTGACGGTCCCACGAGCCGTGCACCGCGACCAGCGCCCCGGCCGACCAGGGAGCCGGGATCCGGCTGCCTTCCAGGAACGTCAGGCCCAGCGGGGCGCTGTGCGCGGGCAGCCCGACCTCGACCGGCGCCAGCGCCGCGCAGTTCAGCCGGGTCCCGCCGGGGTTGGTCGCCGAGTTGGCGGCCAGCGGAAGGGCGGCCAGCGATCCGGCCGGGCGGCCGCGGTCCTGGTCCGGGTCGCAGTACGGCCAGCCCAGGTCCCGGCCCGCGGTGACCGGC
>DASWUW010000948.1:0-6349 GCA_036406335.1 Trebonia sp. | reverse complement strand
CTCGCAGGTACTGGTCATGCCGCCCGACCAGCGCGCCCGGGCGCTGGCCGCCATCCGCGGGTACCTGGGATCACGGCCGGAGACGGCCGCCGGCGAGTTCGAGCTGCCGATGGTGACCTCGGTGATCCGTACGGTCCGGCGGGGATAGAGTCCAGTGGTGGAAACCGAGACTGGGCTTGACTCGCTGTCGTCCCGCGAGCTGCACGACCTGGCCGTGCGCCGCGCGCTGCACCACGCCGACGTGGGCTTCTTCTGGGAGCTGCTGCGGGCGATCCCGGCGGCCGAGGCCATAGAGGGCGACATCCGCGAGGCGGGCGAGGACGCGACCAAGGTGTCAGCCCTGCTGTCCGACGCGATCACTCTGGGCGACGGGAACCTCGCCGAGGCGCTGCGGCCGCTCTACCTCGACTACCTGCGCAAGCACCCGCCGCCGCCCGGGAAGGCCTAGCTCAGCCGCAGCCGCAGCCGCCGCGCAGCCGGGCCCGGCCGCGGCGGCAGCAGGCGGGCAGGCGGCGGCAGCAGCAGCAGGCGGAAAACAGCGAGCGCGGCATCCCCGACTGGGGGTGCCGCGCTCGCGCGTTGCCGGTTCGCGCCTGGGGCCTAGGCCTGCAGCACGCCCTCGATCTCGAGGTTGATGGTGACTTTCTCGCTGACTACGGTACCGCCGGGAACGCCGGGGATCGGGCCGTTGAAGGTCACTCCGAAGTCCGACCGGTTGATCTGGGTCTCGGCCGAGAAGCCGATGCGGGTGCCGCCGTAAGCGTCCGGGCCGATGCCGTTGACCTCGAGGTTGAACGCGACGGTCTTGGTGACGCCCTTGAGGGTCAGGTCGCCCTCCATGATGAAGCCTTCCTCGCCCTGCTTGACCGCGGTCGAGACGAAGGTCATCGCCGGGTACTTCTCCACCTCGAAGAAGTCGGCGCTGCGGACGTGCGCGTCGCGCTGCTCCTGGTTGGTGTTGATGGAGTCGAGGTCAACCGAGGCGGTGACCGTAGAGGCCAGCGGGTCATCGGTGGTGACAATGGTGCCCTCGAACTTGTCGAAGCGCCCGCGAACCTTGCTGACCATCATGTGCCGGACGGTGAACGAAACCTCGGAGTGGACCGGGTCGATCACCCAGGTGCCAGCCACAAAGCCGGGAATCTCCACGCTCATTGAGCCTCCAGGGAAAAGGGGTGAAGTTACTACGCTGAAGTGCGTTACTTCCTAACAGTAACCATCGGAAGTTGAAGTGTCAAGCACTGTTGCCCCGGCGGTCAACCGCGTAACCTGATTACATGACGGCAGCAGGCGGCGAGATACCTCCGGGCTCCGCGGCGTCCGCCTGCCGGGTCCGCTCCGTGCTGGGCCGCATCGGCGACAAGTGGGCCATCTACGTCATCGACCGCCTCGGCGACGGGCCCCGGCGGTTCAGCGAGCTGCTGCGCGGCATCGACGGTATCACCGCCCGGATGCTCACCGTGACCCTGCGCGGCCTGGAACGCGACGGCCTGCTGACCAGGACCGTCCAGGCGGCGGTGCCGCCGCGGGTCGACTACGCCCTCACGCCGCTGGGCGAGACCCTGGGCGCGGCGATCGGGCAGCTGGTGACCTGGGCCGACATTCACCTGCCGGAGATCGAGGCGGCGCAGGCGGGCTACGACCGGCGCTCCGGCGAGCCCTGCCCGGAGGAGGCGGCGAGCTAGGGCGCGACGTCCTCTCCGGCCAGCCAGGCCGCGCCGCGCGCGTACAGCGCCTCGACCGCGGGCCCGCGCAGGCCGGGCATGTCCGGCTTCACCGGGTACCCCGCCTGCACCTGGAGGTAGGCGAGATAGCGGTAGCCCTCCGGGTAGCGGGCGAGCAGCTCCTGGTCGAACGCGATGACCGCGCCCGGGGTCACCGGGTCCAGCCGGTCCTTCTCGTAGACCGGCTGGCGCAGCACGATTCCCCAGCGGCCGCCGCGCTTGGCGAAGAAGTCGTAGAACCGCCCGGTGCAGGACACGTCGGCCAGCACCCCGTGCACCAGGCCGCGCTGCATAATCGTCATCCGGGTCTGGGCGACGGCCCGGGTCCGCGTCTGGTCCAGGACCGCCTGGCTGGCCCCGGTGAAGTGCAGGATGCTGACGCCGCGGTCGAAGCCGTCGCGACTGCCCCGGATGAACTCGTCCCGCGGGCCGTGGAACCAGGTCGCCATCATGTAGCCGTCGTCGTGCCACTGCTCCCGGAACCGGTCCCAGTCGGCTGAGTCGCGGGCGATCACCCAGTTCTCGACCACGTCCCGGATGGCGAGCCGGTCGGCCAGTGTCTCGTCGGTCATAGTGACAGTGATATCAAGCGGCCGGCCGGAAAGGGAGAACGGGCGCGGCTGGAGTAAGCCGCGCCCGTTCTGCTGATCCTGACTGGGTGAGCCCTAACGACACCTGCTGCTCGGCGGGCGGCGTCAGCGCCTCCACCGGGGGCTGCAGGGCGAAGTGGCAGGCGGCCAGGCGGCTGGCGGTACCGTAGGCCTGCAGCTGCGGCTCCACCGTCGAGCAGATCTCCTGCGCGATCGGGCAGCGGGTCCGGAACCGGCAGCCCGACGGCGGGTGGATCGCGCTGGGCAGCTCGCCGACGATGCCCTGGTCGACCTTGGCCCGTTCCAGCTCCGGGTCAGCGGTCGGCGCCGACTCGATCAGGCCCTTGGTGTACGGGTGCGCGGGACGCAGGTACACCTCGTCGGCCGGGCCGATCTCGACCAGCTTGCCCAGGTACATGACCCCGATGTGGTTCGACAGGTAGCGGACCACCGACAGGTCGTGCGAGATGAACAGGTAGGTCAGGCCCATCTCCCGCTGCAGGTCGCGCATCATGTTGAGCACCTGCGCCTGGACCGACACGTCGAGCGCGGAGACCGGCTCGTCGGCCACGATCACCTGCGGGTTGAGCAGCAGCGCGCGGGCGAAGCCGAGCCGCTGGCGCTGCCCGCCGGAGAACTCGTGCGGGTACCGCTCGGTCCACGCCTCCGGCAGCCCGACCTTGGTGAGCAGTTCCTTCACCTTGGCGTACTGCTCGCTGCGGGACCCGATGCCCTGCACGATCAGCGGCTCGCGCAGGATCGACCCGGCCCGCATGCGCGGGTCGAGGGACGCGTAGGAGTCCTGGAACATGTACTGGATGTCCCGCCGCTCCTTGCGGTACTCCCGGCCGGAGGACTTGGCCAGGTCCTTGCCGCCGAAGCTGATCATGCCGCTGGTCGGCTTGTCCAGGCCGACCAGCATGCGGCCGATGGTGGTCTTGCCGCAGCCGGACTCGCCCACCAGGCCGAGCGTCTCGCCCTTGCGGATGTCGAACGACACACCCGCGACCGCGCTTACCGCGCCGACCCGGCGCTGCAGCACGCCCTTGGTCACCGGGAACTCCTTGACCAGGTCCTTAGCCGACAGCACGACGTTGCCGACCGGCTGCTCGGGGACGGCCTCGGCCTCCACGACGGGGACCGGCTCGACCACGGTGAGCTGGCCGGCCACCGTCTGCTCCTTCGCCCCGACCGGGTAGAAACAGCGGTAGACGTGCGCCGTGGTCTCGCCGGCGAGGGCCGGCTCCTCCTCGCGGCACTTGTCGTTGGCGTACCGGCAGCGCGGCGCGAAGCGGCAGCCCTTAGGCGGGTTGACCAGGTCCGGCGGGGCGCCGGGAATCGAGTACAGCCGCTCCCGGGTCTCCGCCGACTTCTCCGGGAGCGCGTGGAACAGCGCCTCGGTGTAGGGGTGGCGCGGGTTGGCGTACAGCGCCGCGGTGTCGGTGGTTTCCACCACCTTGCCCGCGTACATGACCGCGACCCGGTCCGCGCGCC
Organism: Trebonia sp.; assembly: GCA_036406335.1. Taxonomy (GTDB): domain Bacteria; phylum Actinomycetota; class Actinomycetes; order Streptosporangiales; family Streptosporangiaceae; genus Trebonia. The sequence goes on along the minus strand of DASWUW010000948.1, from coordinate 2,541 downwards.
CGGCGATCACGCCGAGGTCGTGGGTGACCATGATGACGGCCATGCCCAGCCGGTGCCGCAGGCTGTCGATCAGCTCCAGGATCTGCTTCTGGATGGTCACGTCGAGCGCGGTGGTGGGCTCGTCCGCGATCAGCAGCTTCGGCTCGCAGGCCAGCGCCATCGCGATCATCACGCGCTGCCGCATGCCGCCGGAGAACTGGTGCGGGTACTCGTCCACCCGCTCCCGGGCCCGCGGCATGCCGACCAGGTCGAGCACCTCGATGGCGCGGTCGAGGGCCTCCTTCTTGCCGACCTCGCGGTGCAGCAGCACCGCCTCGGCGATCTGGGTGCCCACGGTATGGGTGGGGTTCAGCGACGACAACGGGTCCTGGAAGATCATCCCGATGTCGTCGCCGCGCATCCGGCGCAGCTGCTCCGGCTTGAGCGCGGTGATCTCCTGGCCGTCCAGCTTGATCGAACCGCCGGCGATGCGGCCGCCCCCGGGGAGCAGGCTCATGATCGACAGTGCGGTCATCGTCTTCCCGCAGCCGGACTCGCCCACCACGCCGAGGGTCTCACCCGCGTCGACGTGCAGCGTCACCCCGTCCACGGCGTGCACGATGCCGTTCTTGAGCTGGATCTCGGTGCGCAGGTCGGTGATTTCTAGTAGCGCCACGACTTAGGTCTCCTCCTACCGGCGCTGGAGCCGGGTCTCGAACGCGTCGCGGAGCGCGTCACCGACGAAGTTGAACGCGATGCAGGTCAGGATGATCACCACGCCGGGCGGGTAGATCAGCCACCAGTAGTTGCCGCCCTGGATGTAGGTCAGGCCGCCGGAGAGCATCGAGCCCCAGTCGGTCGCGGGCGGGGCCACCCCGAGGGCGAGAAAGCCGAGGACGGACAGCGTCAGGATCGAGTCGGCGACCGCGAACGTGGCCTGGACGATGATCGTGCCGATCGCGTTGGGCACGATGTGCTTGATCACCGAGCGCAGCGGCCGGCCGCCGATCACCTTGACCGCCTGCACGTACTCGCGGTTCCGGAGCGCCAGGGTCTCGCCCCGGACCAGCCGGGCGACGCCGAACCAGTAGAAGACCGCGATGATGAAGATGATCACGCCGGGCGTCGGGTGGAAGATCACCGACAGGACGATGATCACCATCAGCGACGGCAGGGACAGGCCCGCGTCGACGATCCGCATCATGATCGAGTCGATGATTCCGCCGGCGAAACCGGAGATCGCGCCGTAGAGGGTGCCGAAGAGGACCGACACGACCGCCGACGCCAGCCCGACCTCGATCGAGGTCTGGCCGCCGGTCATCAGCCGGCCGAGCTCGTCGTACCCCAGGGTGTCGCAGCCGAGCAGGTGCGCGCCGGACGGGGTGCACAGGTACTGGGTCAGGTTGGTATTGATCTGGTCGGTCACGTAGACGTGCGGCCCGACGAAGGCGAACAGCAGGATGAAGATGATGAAGCCGAGGCTGATCAGCGCGAGCTTGTTCTCGGCGAACACTTCCCAGGCGCGGATGAGCATGCCCCGCGGCTTGGCGGTGGGCGTGAGCCCGAGTTCGACCTCGCTGGCCAGGACGGCCTGCGCCTCTGACATGGACATCAGTACCTCACCCTCGGGTCGAGCACCGCGTAGCCGACGTCGGCGAGCAGGTTCCCGATGACGGTCGCCAGCGTGGCGAGCACCGTGAGCCCGAGCAGCACCTCGAAGTCGTTGTTCAGCGCGGCCTGGTAGAAGGCCAGTCCCATGCCCGGGAAGTTGAACACCACTTCGATGAGGATGGCGCCGCCGACCAGGGCGGGGATGGAGAGGCCGAGCAGGGTCACGATCGAGACCAGCGAGTTGCGGAACACATGGCCCCAGACCACCCGGCGCTCGCTCGCCCCCTTGGCCCGCGCGGTGCGCACGTAGTCCTGCACCAGGTTGTCCAGCACCGAGGAGCGCATGTAACGCGACCACAGCGCGTAGAGCAGGAACGCGTAGGTGACCACGGGCAGCACCAGCGCGCGGGGCTGCCCCAGGATGCCGAGGACGGACGACGACTGCGGCGCGAACGGCGGGAAGATATGCGTGTCCACCGCGAACCAGTCCACCAGCACGATGCCGAGGAAGAAGGTCGGGGTGGAGTAGCCGAGGAAGGAGATGCCGGTCAGCACGTAGTCGGCGACGCTGTTGCGGCGCACGGCCTGGTAGACGCCGAGCGGAATACCGAAGATAAGGGACACGACGGTGCCCAGCACCACCATGACTACCGTCTTGGGCAGGTCCTGGGCGATCAGGCTGGCGACCGACAGGTTCAGCTTGTCGGAGAAACCAAGGTTGCCGGACAGCAGCTGCCCGACCCACTTGAAGTACTGCTCGTAAAAGGGTTTGTTAAAGCCGTACAGGTCGTTGTAGTAATTGATCAGTGCGGGCGACGCGCGCACGCCGAGCAGCGCGCGGACCGGACCGCCGGGAAACAGGTGGACCAGCCCGAGGGTGGCGACGGTCACCAGGAACAGCACGAAGATCGCCTGCCCGGTCCGCCGAATCAGGAAACCGACCACGGTTTC
>DASWUW010000947.1:0-4585 GCA_036406335.1 Trebonia sp. | reverse complement strand
CCGGGACGCTGGGCCGCGGCGGGCAGGTGGCGGCCCAGCTCGGCCAGGACCGCCAGATCGGCGGAGCGGTAGAAGGCCAGGATGGCCCGGCCCATCTCCGGGCCCTGGGCGGCGGCCACCTTCGCCGCGACCGGCCCGGTGATGCCGCGTGCGGCCATGCGCTCGGTCCGCATCTCGAGCGTTCCCCCTAGCAGGTCGGCCACTGACTTCTCGCCTGCCCCGGGCGTCTGCCAAATCCGGGCGAGATCATGCCAGGTGTAGTCCGGGTCAAACACTCCCAGCGAGTCACTGACCCAGCTCCGCAGCAGGTCCGGCCTGGTCATGGCGACGGCAACGGCGGTGCTGCCGCCCACGTCGTGACCGACGAGGTCGACCGGCTCGCCTACTGCCTCCAACGAGGTCGCGAGCCACTCCCGGTAGGCCGGTCCGGTGCAGTCGAAGCCGTCCGGGATGGGCGCGCCGAAACCGGGCGGCGACAGCCGCAGCACATCGGTCCGGTCCAGCTTGGCCAGCAGCGGTTCCCAGATCGCGGCGCTCTCGGGATTCCCGTTGACGAATACGGCGGGCATGAACGGCTCCTCAGCGACGGGCGCGGCGATGGACAGGGCAACGTGAAACGACGGTGACCTGAGTTATCGCCGAGTCTAGAGGGGAACCCGCCTCCGTTCGGGATGACCGAAACCCGCGGGGGGAGCGGACGTCCAGGGCTCCGCCTGGGCCCGTCGGCGCCTGCGTTCGCTGTGTCGCCTGCGGTGGGCCCCTACGTCACACGACGGTGAAAGCATTGCCGGCAGAGTCCGGGCAGAGCCCGGCCAAGCCCGCCGTAATTGCCCGAAAAGCTGGAATATATAACGTTATCGAACTGTGATATCCGCTACATGACTTGGCTGACCTGCAGAAACTTGCTACTATGATGCTCTGGGGTCTCGTAATGAGACGCGATCCGGGATTAACATCATCCCTTGGGAAGCAACGAAACCCCTGACTGAACCGCTCGGGGACGGCGGACAGGCGCGTCAGGCGGCCACAATGGTATCGAGGGGGTTCCGGCATGTCGGTTCCTGCTGTGCGAAAACTCGTAGTCGGAGTCGATGGCTCCGCCGAGTCCGTCGCGGCACTCCGCTGGGCCTGTCGAGAGGCATCCCTGCGCGGCGCTGAAGTGCATGCGGTGCACGCGCGGGAGACGCAGTACTACAGCGTCCCCAGTTACGTAGTGCCCACCCAGACCCACCCCGATGACGTCTCCGTCTCGGTCGATGACCTGGTGCGCTCGATCGAGGCGGACCAGTGCTCCGACGTCGAGGTTCACACCGAAGTGGTGGACGGCCTCGCCGCGCGGATCCTGCTCGACCGTTGCGCGGGCGCGGACATGCTGATCCTCGGCACGTCCAGCGACCGGCCCGGCGCGCTGCGCTCGGCCGGCCCGGTCATCCGCGCCTGCCTGCGCCGGGCGCCCTGCCCAGTCGTGGTCATCAGCGCTGCCCAGGACCCGCTGCCGCGCCAGACCGGGGCCCGCGAGGTCAAGGTTCCGGCCGGCGTGCCGGCCACCGCAGGCGTCTAACCGCCGCATCGCCGACGCGGCTTATGCGGTGAATTCGGCGTATCGTACCGATCATGGAATCAGCCGCCACCGACGCCCCGGTAGTCACTGACAATCCCGCCGCGAACCGGTACGAGCTGCACGTCGGCGATGAGCTGGCGGGCCTGGTCAACTACCGGCTGGACGACCACGACAAGGTCATCGACCTTGTCCACACCGAGGTCAAGCCTGCCTTCCAGCACGCCCACCTGGGTACGCGGCTGGCCCGCTTCAGCCTGGACGACGCGCGCAAGCGCGGCCTGGCCGTGCTGCCTTACTGCCCCTACATCACCTCCTGGATCAAGAAGCATCCGGAGTACATCGACCTCGTCCCGCAGGACCGCCGCGCCGACTTCCGTCTCTGACCCGGCCGCCCCCGCGAGCCGCCGCCGCGACAAGCCGCCCCCGCGAGCCGCCGCCGCCGCAACCAGCCGCCGCCGCAACCAGCCGCCGCCGCAACCAGCCGCCGCCGCAACCAGAGAAAACCAAAACCGACAACAAGGAGATCGTCGTTGACCCGGGTATGGCTGCCTGACCCGCCCGAAGCATTCGGCGCCCTGCCCGACGGCATCGAGGCAGACGTCTGGACCGGCGGCGGCGACCTGCCCGACAGCGCCGGCCAGGTCGAGTACGTGGTGCTGCCGTTCGGGGTAAAGCCCGAGATGATCCAGAAGATAGTCACGCTGCCCCGCCTCAAGACCGTGCAGATCCTGTCGGCCGGCGCCGATCACATCCTGCCCTACATCCCCGCCGCCATCACGCTCTGCAACGCCCGCGGCGCGCATACCGCCGCCACCGCCGAGTGGGCGGCCGGCGCGGTCGTGACCAGCCTGCGCGGCTTTCCCCGGTTCGCGCTCGCCCAGCGTGACGGGCACTGGGACCCCGCCCAGACCACGCCGGTCGGCGGCAAGCACGTGCTGATCGTCGGCTACGGCGACATCGGAGCCGCGGTCGAGCGCCGCCTGGCGGGCTGGGACGTCACCTTCGGCCGGGTCGCCCGGCACGCCCGCGACGGTGTCCAGGCGATCGGCGACCTGCCCCGGCTGCTGCCGGAGGCGGACGTGGTGGTCATCCTGCTCCCGGTTACCGACGAGACCCGGCAGCTGGTCAACCGGGATTTCCTCGCCGCCCTGAAGGACGGCGCCCTGCTGGTGAACGCCGCCCGCGGCGTGATCGTGGACACCGACGCGCTGCTGGAGGAGCTCGTCAGCGGCCGGATCAGGGCCGCGCTGGACGTCACCGATCCCGAGCCGCTTCCGGCGGGCCACCCGCTCTGGCGGGCACCCGGCCTGCTGCTCACCCCGCACGTGGGCGGCGCGATCCCCGAGTCCCGCGAGCGCGCCTACCGGGTGGTCGGCGAGCAGCTGGCCCGGCTGGCGGCCGGCCAGCCGCTGCAGAACGTAATCGGCGACCACGGGTACTAGCCCAAAACAGATATAAACAATCATGAGAGAACAGCAGAGGCGGTCCCGAACGTATGCGTGGTGACTCATGACAGCCGGTGATGATTCCCGCCGCGCGGTGACCGCCGAGCAGGTGCGCTCCGTGCAGCGGACGATCAACCCTTCGGTGGCGCATATCGCCCGGGTGCAGGACTACTGGCTCGGCGGCAAGGATCACTTCGAGGCGGACCGGCTGGCGGGGGACGAAGCGGTCAGCCAGCTTCCGGACATGATCGCCTCGGTGCGGAACACCCGGGCCTTTCTCGGGCGCACCGTCCGCTTCCTGGTGCGCGACGCGGGTATCCGGCAGTTCCTCGACATCGGTACCGGGATCCCCGCCGCGGCTAATACGCACGAGGTGGCGCAGGGGATCGCGCCCGAGTCGAGGATCGTCTACGTGGACAACGACCCGATGGTGCTCGCGCACGCGCGGGCGCTGCTGGCCAGCAGCGCCCGGGGCGCGTGTGCCTACATCGACGCCGACATCCGCGACCCGGAGCAGATCGTGCGGGACGCGGCGGAAGTGCTCGACCTCAGCCAGCCGGTCGGCGTGGTGCTGATGGCGGTGCTGCAGTTCGTGCCGGACGAGGACCGTCCGCACGAGATCGTCGCCCGGCTGATGGACGCCCTGCCCGCGGGTAGCTTCCTGGTCATCTCCCATCCCGCGGCGGACCTCCAGGCGGCGGCGATGGCAGGCATGGCGAACCGGCTGAACCAGCTCATGGCGCAGCGGGTCAAGCCGCGCGGCAAGGCCGAGGTGACCGCGTTCTTCGACGGCCTCGAGCTGGCCGAGCCGGGCGTGATCCGCTGTCCGGAGTGGCGGCCGGACCGCCCGGAGGACGCGGCGGGCAAGTCGACGATGTGGGGCGGCGTCGCCTTTAAGCCGGCTATTCAGTCATCCGACGGTTAGGCCCGGGCGGCGCCCCCGCTTACCATGGGGCCATGACGCGACCTACCGGTGAGTCTGAGCTCCGTCCGGTGATCGTCACCGTGGACGACGATCCCAGTGTGTCCCGGGCGGTTGCCCGCGACCTGCGCAGAAGGTACGGCGAGCGGAACCGTATCGTCCGCGCCGAGTCGGGCGAGCAGGCCCTGGACGCGCTCCGGCAGATGAAGCTGCGCGGCGACCAGGTCGCGGTGATCCTCGCGGACTACCGGATGCCGGGGCTGAACGGCATCGAGTTCCTCGAGGGCGCGATGGACATCTACCCCTACGCCCGGCGGGTGCTGCTGACCGCCTACGCGGACACCAGCGCCGCGATCGACGCCATCAACGTGGTGGACCTCGACCATTACCTGCTCAAGCCCTGGGACCCGCCCGAGGAGAAGCTCTACCCGGTCATCGACGACCTGCTCAAGGCCTGGCGGCGCGAGGACCGCAAGCCGGTCAAGGAGGCCAAGCTGATCGGCCACCGCTGGTCGGCCCCGTCGGCCGAGCTGCGGGACTTCCTGGCCCGCAACGCGGTGCCGTACCGCTGGTACGCCTCGGACAGCGAGGAAGGCCAGCGGCTGCTGGACGCCGCGGGCGCGGACGGCCGGGAGCTGCCGGTGCTGATCACCGCCG
>DASWUW010000946.1:0-5322 GCA_036406335.1 Trebonia sp. | reverse complement strand
GGGGGCGGCCAGCGCCCCGGTAAACCACGCCGGAGGCGTGGCAGCCTCCGGTTCCGCTCTTGCGATCATGGTCAGCAGTCAATCAGACGCGGTCGCGGCCGGGTCGGCTCCGGAGGCCAGGCCCGGCGGGGACGGCGAAATGGTCAGGCGCCCACCGTGAACGGTGGGCGCCTGGCCGCAGAGCGGGTATGAATAGCGGAGGTGACTCAGCTCACCAGCGGTACCAGCGGCCGCGAGCGGTACCCTCGCCCATCCGGGCGACAAAGCCGATCAGCCAGATCACGAGGACCACGAGTGCGATCCACCACAGGATGTGGATGGCGAAGCCGAGGCCGCCGAGGATGATGGCGAGCAGCAGAACGAGCAGGATGATTCCCATGAGCTCTTTCCTTTGGTGCGGGTGCGCGGGGACCGGCTACTTCGCCGACCGTCAGTTGGCTACCCGGAGCGCATCCGGTCATTCATCAAATGCCCGCGAATTCGCTCAGGGAAAGCTGTGCGGGCGGTGAACGGCGCGCCCGGGCCCGACTACCGGGCCCGGGCGCGGGCCGCGACCAGCGCGCTGATGCGCTGGTACCGCCCGGACAGCGGCTTGTGGGCGACCACCGGCTGGTGGAACTCGGCCAACGCCCTGACGGCGCTAATCCGCTCCATGCGGCACACCGGCGACCGCTCCTACCTGTGGATCCTTGATACGACGTTCACCGCCGCGCAGCGCCGGCAGCTGGGCTTCGTCAACGACTTCTTCGACGACAACGGCTGGTGGGCCCTGGCCTGGCTGGACGCCTACGACCTGACCGGCCGCACCCGGTACCTGGCCGCGGCCCAGTCCATCTTTACCGCCAACCTGGACGGCTGGGACAGCCGCTGCGGCGGCGGCCTGTGGTGGAACCAGCAGCGCACGTACAAGAACGCCATCACCAACGAACTGTTCCTGACGCTGGCGGCACTGCTGCACCAGCGGTCTCCCGGCGGCCACGATTACCTGGACTGGGCGCTGCGAGAATGGCGCTGGCTGCGCGGCAGCGGACTGATCAGCCCGGGCGGCCTGGTCAACGACGGCCTCACCGCCGCGTGCGGAAACAACCAGGGCACCACCTGGACCTACAATCAGGGCGTGCTGCTGGGCGGGCTCGCCGCGCTGCACGCCATCACCGGAGACCGGGGCTACCTGCGCGAGGGAGAGACGGTGGCGGACGCGGCACTGAGCTTGCTCACCCGTCCGGCGGGCATCCTGGCCGAGCCGAACGAGCCGTCGGGCTGCGACGGCGACCAGACCCAGTTCAAAGGCATCTTCATCCGCTACCTGCTGGACTTCTGGCGGCGCAGCGGCCGTCCCGCCTACTCCGCGTTCATCGTGGCCAACGCCGACTCGGTCTGGCGCAACGCGCGCAACCCGGAAAGCGAGTTCGGGCTGCGCTGGGGCGGCCCGTTCGACCAGGCGGACGCCAGCCGCCAGTCGTCCGCGGTCGAGGTCCTCAGCGCCGCGGCCGCCCTCACCGCTTGAGCCCCGCAGCCTAAGCAGGGGTCACGTGAATAACATTGACCAGAGTGATCAATGGGAACATTTCCGGCCGGCCGGTCCTTACAATGGTCGAAGCGAAGGGGAGTAGCTCTTTGCCGGTGCGTCGACATGCTGGCCCTGCGAGGGGCCCGGTGCCCGGGAGCCGAAAGGCTTGAGCGAGACCTTCAGGCCGTAGCAGTATGCTAGCGCGCCGGAGCCCCCTTCCTGTTTTCCCAGGGGTCCCCCGGCGCGTCCGGACCGAAAAGGGACCCTGATGAGCCTCGCCATCGCCGGCACGGTATTCGCCGTCATCTTCCTGTCGGAGCTGCCCGACAAGACCGCCCTGGCCAGCCTGATCCTGGGCAGCCGGTACCGGCCGGCCTACGTGTTCGCCGGCCTGGCCGCCGCGTTCTCGGTGCACGTCGGGCTGGCGATCGCCGCGGGCAGCCTGCTGACCCTGCTGCCGCACCGGCCGCTGGAGATCGTAGTCGCCGTCCTGTTCGCGCTGGGCGCGGTGCTGCTGCTGCGCGGCCGTCACGAAAGCGGCAGCGACGAGCACACCGAGGTAAACGGGGAAGAGCCCGGATTCTGGCGGGTCGCCTGGATGAGCTTTGCCATCATCCTGGTGGCCGAGTTCGGCGACCTCACCCAGATCGCCACCGCCACCCTCGCCGCCCGCTACCACGACCCGGTGTCCGTCGGGGTCGGCGCGGTGCTGGCCCTGTGGGCCGCGGGGGGGCTGGCCATTGTCGGCGGCCGCGGGCTGCTCAAGGTCATCCCGCTGACCGCGATCACCCGGGTTGCCGCCGCCATCATGCTGGTGCTGGCCGGCTTCAGCGTCGCCGCCGCGCTGGCCTGACCGAGGCCGGACCGAACGGCGGCCCCCGCCCCCGCAGGGGCCGCCGGGGCCGTGCTACTTGGCCTTGGGCTTGCGGGGGCGCTTGGCCGTCGTTGCCTTCGTTGCCGCCACTGCCGTCGTCGCCGCCGTGGCCGCCGCGGGCTCGGTGGTCGCGCTGCCGGTGGTCAGCGTGCCGTCCGACGACTCGAGGTGGGCGCGGACGAACCAGTGGAACCCTTCCAGCTGATGGGCCTGGCCGATCAGCATGTCCTGGGTGACCGGGTCGAGTTCCTCGGTGGTGTCGATCGCGGCGCGGTGCGTCTCGATGATCCCGGTGTACACGACGTCGAGCGCACCGAGGTGCGCGATCGCGTCGGCGCGGCCGATGGAGTAGTCATCCCAGTCCCGCTGGGCGACGAGCGCCCCCGGGGTGCCGACCGGCGACCCGCCGAGTGCCGCGATCCGCTCGGCGGTCGCGTCCGCCATCAGGCGGACCGCCTCGACCTGCGGGTCGAGCATGGTGTGAACGGCGATGAAGTTGGGGCCGACCACATTCCAGTGCACGTGCTTGAGCGTCAGGGCGAGATCGTTGAGCGAGTTGAGCCGGTCCTGCAGCAGCGCGTTGACACGCTCCGCATCATCGGTCTTCATACCCGGCACGGTGTAAGCCACCATGGCGATCATCCTTTCTTGTCGCAGGTGAGCTGTGCTTCCATGTCCTGTTACCACCAGGCGGCCGGCCTAACCCTCGGGGGCGCGCCGGCCCGGGAGACGGTGGTCACAGCACGTGGAGCTCCCGCAGCCGCTCGGCCAGCCGCGCCGCCTCGGCCTGGCCCAGCGGCAGCCGCGGCGGGACGAGCCACGGCTCCCCCACGCCCGTCGCGGCCAGCACCGCCTTGTACGCCGCCGGGGGCGCCGCCGTCGCGAACGCGGCCGTCACCGCGCGAAGGAGGGACTCGTGCCGCAGCGCCTCGTCGAGCTTGCCCGCCCGGACCGCGTCATAGGCGGCCAGCACCAGTTCCGGTACTACGTTGGCGTTGGCGCAGATGGTGCCGCGGGCACCTCCCAGCAGGTAGGCGACCAGCATCGAGTCGGTCCCGGTGAGCACGGAGAAGCCGGCCGCCGCGGGCCCGGCGGCGGCGACCGCGTCGAGCAGCGTGCCCGCGTAGCCGAGGTCCCGGCCGGAGTCTTTCAGCCCGGCGACGCGGGGATGGACGGCCAGGGCCGCCGCCACCGCCGGCGCGATCTGCACCTTGGTGAAAGAGGGGATGTTGTACAGCACCAGCGGCAGCGCGGCGTCGTCGGCCACCCGCTGGAAGTAGGCCTGCTGCTCGGCCGGGCTGAGCGGGTAGTACGACGGCGGCGCCGCCAGCACCGCCGTGCCGCCGTGGTCGGCGTAGGCGGCGATCTCCCGGGCGGCCTGCTCCTGGTTGTGCGCGAAGACGCCGGGAATGACCGGCAGGCCCGCGGGGACGGCACTGGCGACGGTGTCCACCACCGCCAGCCGCTGCTCCAGGCTGAGGCTGTAACCCTCGCCGGTGGAGCCGAGCGGACTGATCCCGGTCACGCCCCGGCTGACCAGCCGCTCGACCAGGTGGCGGAGCGCTCCGTGGTTAACCCGGCCTTCCCGGTCGACCGGGGTGACCAGGGCGACGATGACACCCTCAAGGACTGGCACGGCGATGTCCCTTCGTTCGTTGGAACCCTCAGCATCGCGCCTGCGACCGCTCGCTGGCCAGTCTCACGGCCCGCGGGACGCGGGATACCAGTACCAGGCCGGGGCCGCCGGTCCCGGGCGGCGGGCGAGATGGCAGGATCGGCGGCGTGGATCTTGAGCTGGTAGGCAAGCGGGCGATCGTCACCGGGGGCAGCCGGGGGATCGGGCTGGCGGTAGCGAAGGCGCTGTCGGCCGAGGGAGCGCACGTGGCGCTGGTGGCCCGGGACACCGCGGTGCTCGCGGCGGCCCAGGCGGCGGTCGAGCAGGCCGGCGGTCTGGCGGCCGGCCGGGTGATCACGGTGAGCTGCGACACCGGCGACGATCACGCCGTCGGGCACATGGCGGCGGACGTCGCGGCCGCCTTCGGCGGGGTAGACATCCTGGTCAACGCGGCGGCGCGGCCGAATACGGGGGCCGTCGTGGGTATTGAGCAGTTCGACGAGGCCGAGTTCACCGAGCAGGTCAACGTGAAGGTGCTGGGCTACCTGCGCTGCGCCCGGGCGGTCGTCGGTTCGATGAAGGCCAACGGCTGGGGCCGGATCGTCAACGTCAGCGGGCTCGCGGCCCGCTCTTCGGGGGCGATCACCGGCACGGTGCGCAACGTGGCGGTCGCGGCGGCGACCAAGAACCTGGCCGACGAACTCGGCCACCACGGGATCAACGTCACCGTGGTGCATCCCGGCTTCACCGTGACCGAGAAGGCACCGGAGCTCTTCGCGCTGCGCGCGGAGGCCGCCGGGATTACCCCGGCGGAAGCGGAAAAGCAGCTCGCGGCCTCGGTGTCCATCGGCCGGCTGGTGACCGCGCAGGAGGTGGCCGACGTGGTCGCGTTCCTCGCCTCGCCCCGGAGCGTCGCCGTCAACGGGGACGCGATCACCGTCGGCGGCGGCGTGCTCGGCCCGGTCTACTACTAACGGAAGCCGGGTGTCAGCAGAAAGTCCTGGGAGAAGACGAAACCAGCAGTTCCCGTGTTGTTTCCAGGGCCCAGGCGTCGAGCTGGTCGAGGCCGTCGCCGCTAGAGCGCAGGCCTCCGTAACCGCGGACCAGGGCGGCCCAGTCCTCGCGGCGTTCCACGCCGGGACGGAGCATCAGGCAGTCCGGGTCGTTGTTCCAGAACCGGCCGTGCTGCCAGGCTCGCGCCGTGACATTCCGGACGGCGTTCCGCTGGGACGGCAGCGACGGGTGCGGTCGTGCTGGCTCGTAGTTCTCGGCGATGTCCGGGCCGACCCGCATCGCGTCCACCAGGCCGGCGGACGCCAGCGA
>DASWUW010000945.1:0-2620 GCA_036406335.1 Trebonia sp. | reverse complement strand
GGGCATCGGGATGCGCGTCCCGCTGGAGGGTGGCGGCAGGCTCGTCGTGGAGCTGACGCCGGACGAGGCCGCGAAGCTGGGTGACGCGCTGAAAGCCGTTTAACGAAACCGGGCAGACCGCCTGGTAATCCTTTACCTCTTAATGGCGGCCAGCATGCCGCCCGCGATGGGGAGCAGCAGCGGGACAAGCCTTTCATCGCTCCCGGCCAGGCCGGCCAGTTCCCGCAGGCCGTCCGTGGCCGGACCCGCACCGGGCGGCAGCACGTCGTTGAACACGACGATGCCGCCCGGGCGGAGCAGCCGCAGCCCGGCGTTCAGGTATTCCGGGTAGGCCGCCTGGTCGGCGTCGCAGAACACCAGGTCGTAGCCGCCGTCCGACAGCCGGGGGAGCACGTCGAGCGCGCGGCCGAGGATGAGCCGGGCCTGGTTGGTGGCGAAGCCGGCCTGGGTGAAGGCCTTACGGGCCAGCCGGTGGTACTCGGGTTCGGTGTCCACGCTGGTCAGTACCCCGCCGGGGCGCATGCCGCGCAGCAGCCAGATACCGGAGCTGCCGCAGCCGGTGCCGATCTCCACCACCGCGCGGGCGGCGATGGCGGTCGCCAGGAACCGGAGTGCGGCCCCGGCGGCCGGCGCCACCGGCACCGTCCCGCCCAGGTCCTCGGCGTTGCCCCGGGCGGCAAGCAGTGGTTCGTCTTCGACCGCGTACGCCGCCTCGTCATATTCGATGACTGATCCTGCCCTCCGTCATCAGCACTGGGCAACGCCCAGTTGAAAAACCGCGCACTGCCCACTTGAGCTTGGTCTTCTCACGCGTGAGCCTAGCCAATTTCGCTGGTCCGTGGAACCTTAAGCTAGGGGGGACCGTTAGCTATTCGATGAGCGAGAGCCTGTACCTGGTGACAGAGCCGGCGAATTCCGGACAGGATGATCCTGGTGGAGCCCAGTGGGTCGCACCCAGCTGGGATGAGATCGTGCGCGCGCATTCCGCCCGGGTGTACCGCCTCGCCTACCGGCTGACCGGCAACCAGCATGACGCGGAGGACCTGACCCAGGAGGTCTTCGTCCGTGTTTTCCGTTCCCTGGCCACCTACACGCCGGGGACGTTCGAGGGCTGGCTGCACCGGATCACCACCAACCTTTTCCTGGACGGGGCCCGCCGCCGGCAGCGGATCCGGTTCGAGGGCCTCGGGGAGGACGCCGCGCAGCGGATCCCCAGCAAGGAGCAGTCACCCGCGCAGGCGTGGGACGACACCCACCTTGACGGGGACATCCAGGCGGCACTGCAGGCGCTCCCGCCGGATTACCGCGCGGCGGTGGTGCTGTGTGACATCGAAGGCTTCTCCTACGAAGAAATCGCGGCCACGATGGGCGTGAAGCTCGGCACCGTGCGCAGCCGTATCCACCGGGGCCGGGCCCAGCTGCGCGCGGCCCTCGCACACCGCGACCGGGACCGGGATCGGCGGGTGCACGAACGGTGAGTCACCTCGGAGACCTGCTGTCCGCCCTCGTCGACGGCGAGCTGAACGGCGCCGAGCTCGACCGGGCCAACGCCCACCTGGCAGCGTGCGGTGCCTGCCAGGGGGAGGCGGGCGCGCTGCGCCGGCTCAAGCACGAGCTGCACGACCTCGCCGGGGCCTGCGACGCGGACGGCCTCACCCGCCGCCTGCTGGCCATGGACGGCCGGGAGGGCCCGGAGGATCCGTGGCCGGGCCGGTACCCGGGACGGGAGTACGACGAGCACGGTGAGCGCCGCAAGGGGCGTTACGTGCTCTGGAGCACGGTATCGCTGGTCGTCGTGGGGATCGGGGCGGCCGCCTTCGGCCTGGGCGGCGGCAGCGGCGGCAGCCCCGCGCCGCGGATCACCCCGCAGCTCGAGATGTACGACTGGCAGCACGCGGTCACCTCCGGCGACGTTCCCTTCGGGGACCCGTCGCAGCGGCCCGCGCGCCTTCCGGCGGTGGCGGCCAGCCCGTGATGCGTTACGGCCTGCTGATGACCGCCGTGGCCACGGTGACCGTCCCCGGTCTGCTCGCCGTGGCCGGGGTGGTCGGCCACGACCACCCCGCGGTGCGGATCGACGCCGCGGCGGCGGCGCTGAACGGCACCGCCCTGTCCGGTCCGTTTCCGGTGGCGCCGGCCACGGCCCACGCCGCGGTCCGCAACGACGTCGCCACCATGCAGCGGGCCGCGGGCCTGACCGTAACCGTGCTCCGCCGGGTGACGGTCAGCCAGCAGGTGATGGGCCTGCGCCTGCTGGGCCAGGCGGCGGACGCCGGCCTGACCGCCTCCTACGCCGGGACCGAGCAGATCGCGCAGCCGGGACTGAAGGGCACCGTCAAGGTGGTCTCCCAGGTGCGGCACCGGGGCGTGAGCCTGACCCTGACCCGGCCGGCGGACAGTACCGCGGCGAACGGCGTGTTCGGTGTCACCCGGCCTCTGGTAGCGCTGCTGGGCAAGCACTACGTCGCCGTGTACCGGGGCGAGGGATCGGCCGTCAGCCGGAACGCGGCGGTCGTCGAGCTGTACCGCTTTGACGGGTCACTGGCCGCGCGGTACTGGCTGGACCGGCAGACGATGGTGCCGCTGCGCCGCGAGCTGTTCGGTACCTCGGACCAGGTGA
>DASWUW010000944.1:0-13188 GCA_036406335.1 Trebonia sp. | reverse complement strand
AGGCCGGCGAGTTCACGGTTGCGCTCGGCCCACCTGCCCGAGTCAAGGTCCTCGCGCAGGCCGCGCACGGCCCGCTGCTCGGCCTCCGGGCCGACCCGCGTCCATACCGAACACGCCCGGCGCACATGTTCCTCCAGGTAGGCCTCGGGACGGCGCCAGTATGCTTCGAGGAAGCCGTCGGCGCAGTCCCACGGGATGAGCACCGGTTCCGCCCGGCCCCCGATCGCCCCGGCCAGCCGGGGCAGCCAGTCCGCGTCGGCGAGACCGGCGGCCTCGGGCAGGTAGTCGCGGGTGAGCCAGAACCGGCGGCGCCAGGCGAATTCGCCGGAGTCGTAGGTGAACACCACTACGCGGCGGGCCACGCGCCGCATCTCGCGCAGCCCGGCGACCGGGTCCTGCCAGTGGGGGACGGTGCTGAAGGCCATCGCGGCGTCGAAGGACTGGTCCTCGAACGGCAGGCTCTCCGCGGCGGCGGCCACGCACGGCGCTGACCCCTCGGGGCGCAGCGCCCGCATGACCGCCGAAGGATCCACCGCGGTGACGTCACGGCCGGGCGGTTCGTAGGAACCGGTGCCGGCCCCGACGTTCAGCACGGTCCGCGCGTCGCCGAGCGCATCCCAGACCTGCGCGGCGATCCGAGGATCGGTGCGCCGCGTCGCGGGGTACGCACCCCCGATTGCGTCATACAACCGGGCGCCGAACATCCCCTGCTGTTCCTTTGATGTCATTGCCATTCCCCTCGCCCGTGCCGCGAGTTCCCGGTCGACGGCGGCCACCATGGCGGCGGCCCGGTCCCGCTGCTCCAGCAGCACGCCGCGCAAGCGGTGCAGGTGAGCGACCGCGCCGCTGGCCGGGTCGTCAACCAGGTCCGCGATCTCCCGCAGCCCGAAGCCCAGCCGCCGGTAGGCCAGCACCTTCCGCAGCCGTTCCACGTCGCCCGCCGAGTAGGCCCGGTACCCGGCTGCAGTCCGCGCCGACGGCCGGACGAGGCCGATCTCGTCGTAGTGGTGCAGCGTGCGGACGGTTACGCCGGCCAGTCCGGCGACGCGTCCCACCGTCAGGTGTTCTTCCACGCGAACGACTATGCGGTATGACGTGACGTGAGGGTCAAGCGCCTCACCGCGGCCGCCACTGTCGTTCTCGCTGTGGCGGCGCTGACGGCACGGCTGCCCAGTCAGTGGTCCCAGGCGCTAGTCCAGGCTGAGACCCAGGCGATACGGTTCGGGTACGCCGCAAAGATCACTGCGGCGGCGCTGACCTGCCCGGCGCCAGGACCTGACCCGCAAGGGGGAACACCATGGCCAATGACCAGCCCGCGGTGGAGACCGACGTCCTTGTCGTCGGGTCCGGGCCCGGCGGCGGCGGAGCCGCGCTTTTCCTGGCCACCTACGGAACCAGGGTCCTGGTCGTCACTAAGTACGGCCAGCTGTCGGACACGCCCCGGGCGCACATCACCAACCAGCGCACCATGGAAACCCTGCGGGACATGGGCCTGGAGCAGCGGCTGATGCGCGAGGCCACGCCCTGGGAGTACATGGGCAATACGACCTTCTGCACCAGCCTGGCCGGTGACGAGCTCGGCCGGATCCCGTCGTGGGGCACTGACACCCGGCGGCACGCCGACTACGAACTGCAGAGCCCGTGCACGATGCTGGACGCGCCGCAGACCATCACGGAGCCGGTGATGATGCAGGCCGCCCAGGCCCGCGGAGCCAAGGTGCGCTTCGACACGGAGTACCTCTCGCACGTACAGGACGAGTCCGGGGTGACCACCCAGGTCAAGGACCGGCTGACCGGGGCGGTCTACGCGATCCGGTCCAAGTACGTCGTGGGGGCCGACGGCGCTCGCAGCGTGGTGGCGGCTGATCTCGGCCTGCCCTTCGAGGGGCCTGGCGCGGTCGGCGGGGCCCTGCACATCATCTTCGAGGCCGACCTGAGCCGGTTCGTCGCGCACCGTCCGTCGGTCTTGTACTGGATGCTGCAGCCGGGCGCCGACCAGGAGGGCGTCGGGCTCGGTGTGCTGCGGATGATCAAGCCGTGGCACGAGTGGATGCTCATGTGGGGTTACGAGGCGGCGGCCGGAGTCCCCGAGATCACTGACGAGTTCGCCCGCGAGCTGGCCGTGAGGCTGGTGGGCACCGACGACTTCGAGATGCGGGTCACCTCCCGGCTGCCCTGGACGGTGAACCACCATTTCGCCACCACCGTCGCCCGCGGCCGGGTCTTCTGCGTCGGCGACGCCGTGCACCGTCACCCGCCGACCAACGGCCTGGGGTCTAACACCTCCATCCAGGACTCCTACAACCTGGCCTGGAAGCTGCACGCCGTCGTGCAGGGCTGGGCGGCGCCGTCACTGCTGGAGTCCTACGACGCCGAGCGGGCCCCGGTCGCCCGCCAGATCGTCGAACGGGCCAACCAGAGCATCGCCGACACCGGGCGCATCGTCGCGGCCCTGGGCGTCGACGACACCTCGGACGTCGACAAGCTGAACCAGCAGCTCGCGCTGCGCACCGCCCCCGGTCCCGAGGGCGAGAAGATCCGGGAGAACCTCCGCGAGGCCATCGCCTACAAGGCGTACGAGTTCGACGCGCACGGCGTGGAGCACAATCACCGCTACGCCTCGGCGGCCGTCATCCCGGACGGAACCGCCATGCCCGCCTTCACCCGCGACCCTGAGCTCTACGCCCACCCCACGACCTGGCCCGGGGCCAAGCTCCCGCACACCTGGGTCACCCGCGCCGGGCACCGCGTCTCCACGCTGGACCTGGCCGGCCACGGCACCTTCAGCGTCTGGACCGGCATCGGCGGCCAGGCCTGGATCGACGCCGCCGCGGCCTTCACCGAGCGGACCGGCCTGCCGGTCACGGCCGTCTCGATCGGCCCGCGTGAACCTGTCGAGGACCCCTACGGGACCTGGGCCGAGCTGCGCGAGATCTCCGACGGCGGCGTCCTGCTGGTCCGCCCCGACCTCTACGTCGCCGCCCGTCACGCCAGCGCCCCCGACTCCCCGGAAACCGCCGCCGCCTGGCTCACCCGTGCCCTCAGCTCCGTCCTCGGCCTGGCTCCGTCCTAGCACTTCAGGCTGATCCAGCATCATCCGCTGCCCTCCCGCCGGTCCTGGCATCCGCCGCACCAGATGACAGCGCCGCATAGTTCCCGGGTCCCGCGGATCGTCCCGCCGCTGCGCCGTCCGGGAAGGCTGTCGTCCACCCGAGGGTCAACCCGCGGGTGGATCTCAGCGGCCGGTGAGGGCGGCAAGATTAGGTCATGCATCCCGTGGTGTTTGTCATTGGCATCGGCTGGGTGATCTTCTGGACCGGCTGGCTGGTGGCCGGCTTTACCGCCAAGTCCAGCCGGGGCCGGTGGAGCCGGTTCCGCGCCCTGCGGATCGCCCTGATCGTGGTGGCCGCCTACTTCATCCGTCTCAACTGGCACGGCCGGGGTGCCCCGGCCGTCAGCGGTCCCGTGCTGGCCGGCGTCGGCCTGGCCCTGTGGGCGGCCGGGATCGGGCTCGCGGTCTGGGCCCGGCTCTACATCGGCCGGAACTGGGGCATGCCGATGACCAGGCGGGAACAACCGGACCTGGTCACCAGCGGCCCGTACCGGTACATCCGCCATCCTATCTACACCGGCATCATCACCGCGCTGCTCGGCACCGCGCTCGCCACGACCCCGCTCGGCCTGATCGCGGTAGCCGTGGTGACGGCGTTCTTCGTCTTTAGCGCGATCCGGGAGGAACGCTTCCTGGCCGGGGAGTTCCCCGGCTCCTACCCGGCCTACAAGGCAAGAACGAAGATGCTGATCCCCTTCATCCTTTAACGCTGCCCCAAACGCCACGGGCCGCAGGCCAAAAGACCGGGTGACGTTAGGACCCAAATTTGGGCCCCAACGTCGCCCGGTCCCGTTGAACCGGCCACATGATGAGATAACAGCAAGAAGTCGACGGCGGTCATGACCGATGGACACGCCCGACTAGCGAAGGGGTCAGAGTCCCGCCGCCTCCACCGCTTCGCCGAAGATCCGCAGCGCCGTCGCCGCCTGGCCGCGGGTCAGCACCAGCGGCGGGGACATCCGGATGGAGCTTTCCCCGCACTCCAGCACCAGCAGCCCGCGCTCGAACGCCCGCAGCTGCACCCGCTCGGCCAGTTCGGCGGAGCGGAACTCCACGCCGATCATCAGCCCGACCCCGCGCACGTCGGTGACCGCCTTCGGGTGCGCGCGCCAGAGCTCCCGCAGCCCCTCGAGCAGGAACGTCCCGACCGCGGTGGCGTTGTCCAGCAGTCCCTCGGACTCGATCACCTCAAGGGTTGCCAGTCCGGCGGCGCAGGGCAGGGGAGAGCCGCCGTAGGTGGAGCCGTGCGCGCCGGCGCCCCACTTCTCCATCAGCGGCGCGCGGGCCATGAACGCGCCCAGGGGCAGCCCCGAGGCGATCCCCTTGGCGCTGATCAGGATGTCCGGGTGCACGCCGGTGTGCTCGATGGCCCACATCCGGCCGGTGCGGCCCATGCCGGACTGCACCTCGTCGGCGACCAGCAGGATGCCGTACTTGTCGCACAGCGCGCGGAGCCGTTCCAGCCAGGCCGCGGGCGGCACGATGTAGCCGCCCTCGCCCTGCACCGGCTCGACGAAGATCGCCGCTACCTCCGACGGCGCCACCTGGTAGCGGAAGAGGGTGTTCTCCAGGAAGTCGAACGTCTCCTCCGGGTCGTGCGCGCGCGCGCCGGTGTCCGGGTCGACCTGGTTATACGCGTAGGGGGCGTGCACCACGCCCGGCACCAGCGGCCCGAACCCCTGGTGGTACTTGGCCTTTGACGCGGTAAGCGTCATCGCCCCGTAGGAGCGGCCGTGGAACGCGCCGAAGAAGCTGATCACGTAAGGCCGCCCGGTGGCGTACCGGGCCAGCTTGAGTGCCCCCTCGACCGCCTCGGCGCCGGAGTTGGTCAGGAACACCCGCACCGGTCCGTCGATCGGCGCGGTCTTGGCCAGCGCGGCGCACATCCGCCCGTAGACGGGCAGGTAGAAGTCGCTGGCCGAGTAGTGCAGCAGCTCGCCCGCCTGTTCCCGCACGGCGGAGACCACCCGCGGGTGGCAGTGCCCGGTGGACGTCACCGCGATGCCCGCGTTGCAGTCGAGGAAGAGGTTGCCGTCGGCGTCCTCGACCACCGAGCCGAGCGCGCGCCGCGGCACCAGCGGGTAGGCGCGCGGCAGTGACCCGCTGGTCACCGCGGTGTCCGCGGTGATGATCGCCTGTCCCAGCGGCCCCGGCAGGGGGGTCCGCACGTCGGGTACCGGCCGGGCCGGATCGAGCCAGGTCATGAGACCACCGTCCTTGACTGTTCGCGTAGGTACTGCTGCACGTAGTAGAGGCCGCCGCCGGCCTTGCCGCCGCTGCCGGAGCCCTTCCAGCCGCCGAACGGCTGCACCCCCGGCCAGGCTCCGGTGGTGGCCCCGGCGGCCCGGTTGACGTACACCACCCCGGCCTCGATCTGGTCCAGGAACTGCTCGATCTCGCCCGGGTCGGCGGAGAAGAACCCGGCGGTCAGCCCGAGGTCGGTGTCGTTAGCCAGCGCCAGGGCCTCGTCCAGGGTGTCGTAGGGCGCGACCACCACCAGCGGCACGAACAGCTCGTCGCGCAGCAGCCGGTCGCCGTGCGGCAGCCCGGTGACCACGGTGGGGGCGAGGTAGTACCCCTCGGGCAGCGCCCCCGCTCCGCGCAGCACACGGCCGCCCGCCACCACGTCGCCGTGGGTGCGCGCGTGCTCGACCGCGGCCTCGAACCGGGCGACCGACTCGGCGCTGATCACCGGCCCGAGGAAGGCTTCCCGGGAGGTCGGGTCGCCGACTACGAGGGAGCCGGCCCGCTCGGCCAGCTTGGCCGTGAACTCCTCGAGCACGTCCCGCTGGACGTACACCCGCGAGCAGGCCGAGCACTTCTGCCCCGACAGCCCGAACGCAGAGCGGCTGACCCCGGCGGCGGCCACGTCAAGGTCGGCCCGCGCGGACACGATCGCCGGGTTCTTGCCGCCCATCTCGCAGAGGACCGGCTTGGGGTAGGCGGTGGCGAACTGCCGGTAGATCGACATGCCGACCGCGTAGGAGCCGGTGAACGTCAGGCCGTCCACTCCCGGGTGCGCGACCAGCGCCGCCCCGGTCTCGTCGCCGCCGGGCAGCAGGTGCAGCACGTCCGGGTCGAGTCCGGCGTCCCGGAAGCACTCGTACAGCTTGACCGCGGTGAGCGACCCCTGCGGAGACGGCTTCAGCACGACCGTGTTCCCGGCCGCCAGGGCGGCGCCGGCCGGGCCGGCCGCGAGGGCCATCGGGAAGTTGAACGGGCTGATCACCGCCCATACCCCGAACGGGCGCAGCACGCTGGTGTTCTGCTCCCGGGGATTGAGGGTCCCCATGGGGGCGGTGAACCCGTCGCTGTCCTCGACCTGCTGGCAGTAGTAGCGGATGAGGTCGGCGGCCTCCTCGACGTCGCCGAGGGCCTCCAGCCGGTTTTTGCCGACCTCGAGGCTCATCAGCGCGGCCAGCTCGTTGGACCGCTCGCTGATCAGGTCGGCCGCCGCGCGCAGGACCGCGATGCGCTCCGGCCACGGCGTGCGGGCCCAGCGCGGTGCCGCGGCCGACGCCGCGCTGACCGCGTCGCCGACGTCGGCCGGGGTCGCGGCGTGCACCTGGCCCAGGGTCAGGGACAGGTCGCCGGGGCTGGTCACGGTGAACAGCGGGCCGCCGGCGAGCGGCTTGCCGCTCAGGTAGCCGGAGACGGTCGTGCCGAGCCAGGTGGTGGCCAGCCGCAGTCCGGCATCGTAGGCGGCCTGCAGCTCCTCGTTGTCGGCCGACAGGGTGGCGTAGGTTACGCGAAAATGCGTGGACATAACTGAAGATCTTACTGTGAGAAGAGCTAGTTACGGAAGAATTGCCAGGCGATTGCTTCCGGTGGTGTAAACGGGTCTGGGGTCGGTAGCGGCGGAAGCCGGGCACGGCCGCGCCGATCACCAGCGCCCCCAGCACGGTCAGCAGCGCGCCGCTCAGCGCGCTGATCACCGGAGTCGTCCACGACCCGGCCAGGCCTGACTCCAGTGACCCGAGTTCGCTGCCGCCCCCGCCGACCAGGAAGTCGGCCGCGTTCACCCGGCCGCGGAACTCATCCGGGGTAGCCGCCTGCACGATCATTCCCCGCACGACCACGGTGAACGTGTCCGCGACCCCGGCGACGGCGAGGGCGAGCAGGGTCAGCCAGAGCGAGGGCGCGACCGCGAACAGGGCGAAGGCCCCGCCCCACACCGCCACGCAGGCCAGCATGAGGCGGCCGTAGCGCGCAGCGTGCCGCAGCGGACCGGCGAACACCGCGCTGACCAGGCCGCCGACGCCGATAGCGGCCGCGAACAGCCCCAGCGTCCGCGGGCTGCCGCCGAACCGCTCGGCGTTGATGGCCGGGAACAGCGACAGCGGCAGGGCGAAGAACGTGGCGTTCACGTCGGCCAGGAACGCGCCGTACAGCACCGGCGTGCGCCGGATGAACGCCAGTCCCTCCACCGTGAGTGCCAGCCCGGGCCGCGGCCGCGCGCCGGCCGCTCCGGACGGTTCCGGCGGCGCCGCGGGCAGCCGCCCCACGCTCCACAGCGCGCCCGCGAACGACACGGTGTCGGCCAGGTAGCAGCCGCTCAGGCCGGCCCCGGCCGCGATAACGCCGGCCAGCGAGGGGCCGGCGATGAGCACGACCTGGAAGATGATCCGGTTCAGCGCCGTCGCGGCCGGCAGCTGGTCCTCCGGCACCAGCCGGGGGGTGAATGCCTGCCGGGCCGGCGCGCTGACCGCGGCCAGTCCCGACTGGACCGCGACCAGCGCGTACAGCGGCCACAGGGAGGCGGCGCCGAGGGCCGTAAGCGCGAACAGGACCGCCGGCGCGGCGGCCTGGCCCGCGGTCATCAGCAGCACCAGCCGGCGGCGGTCCACCCGGTCGGCCAGGGTGCCGCCCGGCAGGGTGACCAGCAGCAGCGGGATAAACGTGGCCAGGCCGATCCCGCCGACGGCGGTGGTCGAGCGGGTCAGGTTGTACACCTGCAGGGTGACCGCGAAGGAGGTCATGGCCGACCCGGTGCGCGACAGCATGCTGCCCAGCCACAGCCGCCGGAAGGCCGGGTAGTCGCGCAGCGGCGTGATATCCGTGAGCAGTCGCACGCGGTCAGTGTAACAGTACTTATATAAGTGCTGTCATATCGAGTAGGGTGGCGATGTGAACGACGAGCTAGCGCCGGGTACCGGTGCCGGGCCTGACGACCCGACCGAGGTGAGCCGGTGGCGGCCGGTGTTCCGGCTGCTGTCCGCCCTGGACGACGAGATCGCCCGGGTCTACGCCGAGAACGGCATCGGCGACCTCAAGCCGAGCTGGGTGCTGGAGATCGTCCGGCTGCACGCCCGCGGCCCGATGACCATCGCCGAGCTGGCCCGGTCGGTGGGCCGGACCCACTCGGCGCTGAGCCAGAAGGTCGCGGCGATGCGGGCGGCGGGCTGGCTGGAGACCGGGCCGGGCCGGGACGCGCGCAGCAAGACGGTGACCCTCACCGCCCGGGCGCAGGACGTGGCCGCCCTGCTCGCCGCGGAGTGGCGGGCCACCGAGGCGGCGGTGGCCGAGATCGAGGCGGAGATCCCTTACCCGCTCAGCCGCGCCGCGCAGGACATCAGCGCGGTGCTGGCCCGCCGCAGCTTCCGTGACCGCATCACCGCCCGCCTGTCCGCCGACCCGGCCTGGTCCCGGCTGCACCGGGCGGGGGAGCCGCCCGGGGAGGGCAGTGCGTAGCGCGCCGCCCTCAGGCGGATGCCACCGTGGCCGCGCTCTCCCGGATCCGGTACCAGTCCCCGGCGGTCACCGGCTCCAGCGCCTGGTTGCCCGCCACCGGGCTGATCACCGTGTCCATCTCCGCCTCGAGGAACACGATCAGCGACACCAGTTCCTCGTCCGGCGCCTCGTCCGGCGGCGGCAGGACCCGGTGCCGGGTCGAACGCCAGCGTTCGCCGGTCCAGCGCGAAAGCAGGTCGGCGACGTTCACGGTGAACGCGTCGGGCACGTAGGGGGCGTCCGCCCAGCTGCCGTCCAGGCCCTGGACCTGCAGGCCGCCGTAGCCCGGCTGCCGGTCCAGGACGGTGAGGATGCCCCAGTCGGTGTGCGGCGCCACCCGGTACTGCCCGCCCTCGGCCGGGCCGGTGAGCGACAGCGGCGGGTAGCGGTTGATGTTGAATGTCTGCGGGCCGCGCCGCACGTGGGCGACGAAGGTCTCCTCGTCCAGTCCGAGTGCGACCGCCCCCATCCGCAGCAGTTCGTAGTAGAGCTCGCGCACCTGCGCCGTGAACTCCCCGGCCAGCGCCGCGAGCTGCGGGCACTCGGCCGGCCAGACGTTGGGCGCGAACCACGCCCGGTCGGTCGCGGCGTCCCCGGTCGCGAAGTCGCGCCCGCTGGTGATGCTTTCCTTCAGGTCGGCCCGCGCCGGGTCGACCGTCTCCCCGTAGAAGGAATTCGCCTCGCCGCCCTGCGGTATCCAGCCCCGGCCGCCGACCGGTGTCGCGTACCGGCGCTTGGCCTCGGCGGGCAGCGCGAAGAAGCTCTTCGCCGCTTCCCGGATCCGCTGCCGCAGCTCGGCCGGAACACCGTGGTTCTCGACCAGCAGGAAGCCGGACTGGCACAGCGCCTGGTCCATCCGCGCGGCGAGCTGCCGGCGCTGGCCGGGCAGGCCGTTGCGCCACGCGGAGATGTCCAGCAGCGGGATATCGGGCGTCCTCATGTAAAGAGTTTCCTAGAAGGGCCCGAACCCGTCGGGCAGCGGGGTGCTGTCCAGGGTGATCAGCGGAACCGGGCCGGCCAGGTCGGCGGCGGCGGCCGGGATGTAGGCGAAGTTCCGCGCCCGCGCGCCGCCGTCGACCACCAGGTCGGTGCCGGTGATGAGGCGCGCGAAGTCGGAGCACAGCCAGGCGACGGCGTGCCCGATGTCGGTCGTGGTGCCGGTGGTGCCCATCGGGACCATCGGCGCGCGCGGGCCGCCGAACCGGGTGGGGCGCCGCCACTCTTCGTCGCCGGCCGCGCCGCCGATGCCGCCGCCGGGCGGCCCGCTCAGCACGCCGCCGGGGCCGAATCCCTGCCGGGCGCGCTCCGCCAGCAGCTCCGGGTTGTCAGGGTTGGGCGCGGTGGGGGTAAAGCTGTTCACCCGGATGCCGTACGGCGCCAGGTCCATCGCCGCGGCCCGGACGAAGTTGTTCACGCCGCCCTTGTGGAACGCGTAGGCGCACACGCCGGCCGTGCCCGACCAGCCGTTGGAGGAGGAGACGCAGACGATAGAGCCCCGCACCCCGCGCTCGGCCATCGACCGCCCGACGTACTTGGTGTTCAGGAAGGTGCCCATCGACGAGACGGTGACCGCCCGGTGGAACGCCTCGGCGCTCTCGTCGAGCACGCCGCGGCCGCCCAGCAGCGCCGCGTTGTTGACCAGGATGTCGATCTTGCCCCAGGCGGCGAGCACGTCGCCGATATAGCCCTTGACGGTTTCCTCGTCGGTCACGTCGCCGGGCGCGGCCATCGCCGTCCCGCCGTTGCGCCCGACGCGGGCGATGCAGGCGTCGATCGACCCCTTGGACACGTCGTTGACGGCGACTTTCGCGCCGTAGCGGGCAAGGGCCAGGGCGATACCGCTGCCGATATTCGGCCCGGCCCCGGTAACCAGCGCGACCTTGCCCTCCAGCGAGACATCCATCGGTAGGTCCACCCTCCGCCGCTCCCGCCGCCGGAACGTCCGGCCCTGCCGATTATCGGGCGGCGGGGGAGACGTGGCAATCGGCTCACGGGACAGAACTCACGTCACCCGGTCAGGGGGATACCCCAAGTTCTGCTGGTCGGCCGTGGCCGGTGTTGCATCGTTTTGCCGGGTTAGCGGCGGCTGACCAGCAGGTAACGCTCGTCGGTGACCGGGCTGCCCCACAAGACCGGGTCGTCGAGCGTGGTGATGGTGACGTCCGCCCGGTGCCGCAGTACCGCCTGGCCCGCCTCGGCGGCCGTGAGGCCCCCGCCCGACCAGCGGCCCTCGACCAGTGCCAGCGTTCCCCCGGGGAGCAGCAGCCGGATCCAGGCAGCCAGGGCCCGCTCGGTGTCCGGCATGGCCCACAGCACGTGCCGCGCGAGCACCACGTCGAAGCTGGCCGGCGGGAGGGTCGGAGCGGTCGCGTCGGACAGCACGAAGCGCGCGCTCACTCCGGCGGCCCGCGCCTTGGCCCGGGCCGCCCTGATCATGGCCGGGGCGAAGTCCAGCCCGGTGACCGCGTACCCGTCCGCGGCGAGCAGCACCGACAGCGAGCCGGTGCCGCAGCCGAGGTCGGCCAGGGCGGCCGGGGCCGGGGGGAGGTGCGCGAGCAGCAGCCGCCGCCAGGCGTCCCGCACCCGCGGGTCACTCAGGCCGTGGTCGGCGCCTTCGTCGAAAGTGGCCGCCTGACGGTCCCAGTACTCGGCGTCGCTCATGGTGATCGTTTTTACTAAATCGGCCGGGTCCCTGGCGGTGAAACCGACAAATTCTAACGTCCGATGTCCGGGAAAGCCCCGCCGGCGGCCTGGACGACGTGGCTGAGCAGCAGCGCCGTCGTCACCGGGCCGACTCCTCCCGGAACCGGGGTGAGCGCCCCGGCGACGCCGGCCACCGCCGGGTCGACGTCACCCGCGAGGCCGCCGCCGGGGGTCGCGCTGGTGCCGACGTCGATGACCGTGGTGCCCGGGGCGACGTGACCGGGGCCGATCAGGCCGGCCTGGCCGGCCGCGGCGACCAGGATGCCGGCCTGGCGGGTGACCGCCGCGAGGTCCGCGGTCCGGGAATGGCAGATCGTCACGGTGGCGGGCCGGTCGAGCAGCAGGTGGGCCACGGGCTTGCCGACCACCACGGACCGGCCGACCACCACCGCGGGCCGGCCGCGCAGTTCCACCCCGTAGTGGTCAAGCAGCGCGAGCACCGCCTCGGCGGTGGCCGGGGCGAAGGCGGGCAGCCCGGCCATCAGGCGGCCGAGCGACTCCGGGCTGGCGCCGTCCACGTCCTTGGCCGCCGGGATGGCGGCCGCCAGGCCGGCCAGGCTCGCGCCGTCCGGCAGCGGTGCCTGCAGGATGATGCCGTGCACCTCGGGGTCGTCGGCGAGCTGCGCCAGCGACGCGCGGACCCCGGCCGCGGTCGTGGTCCGGGACACGTCGCAGGCGATCCCGGTGCGCTCGGCCGCGCTGGCGATGGACCGGACGTAGGCGGCGCTGCCGCCGTCGTCGTTCGCGGTGACGACGGCCAGCCGGGGCTGCCGGCCGCCGGCGGTGAGCTCGGCGGCCCGCGCGGCCACCCCGGCCCGCAGTTCCCGGGCTAGTTCCCGGCCGCTCAGGACCCGGCAGTCGTCCGGCCCGGTGGTCACTGCGCCATCTCTTCGCGGACCGCGCTGATCAGCCGGCCGGCCCGGTCGCTGACCCCGCCGGCCAGCGCTGCCGTCGCGGTCAGTTCCGCCTTGAGCGCCGCGTCGCGGATCCCGGGCAGGTTCGCCTCGATGTTCACCGCTGCGGTCACCGCCGCGGCACTGATCGCCGCCGCCGCCGCGGCTATATCCGAGATCACGTTCTTGTTCGCGGCCGGCAGCAGTTCCTCCGCCAGCCCGACCAGCCGGACCGACGCGGCCATCAGGTCCGCGGGCGGCCGGGCGGCTCCGCCCGATGCCCCGGCGATCGCGGCCGACCGGGTCTGCTGCGCCTCCGCGGTGTCCTTGGGCAGCCGGTAGGCCTCCGCGACCCTCTCGAACGCGGCTTCGTCGGCCACCGCGAGCTCGACCGCCTCGTCGGCCAGTCCGTCCGCGGCGGCGCGGACCAGGCCCACCGTCTCCGCGTCGTAGCGCGGGCCGTCGCTGAACCGGGCGACCATCGCCAGCAGAGCGGCCGCCTGCGCGGCGTGCAGGGCACCGGTCGCGCCGCCGCCCGGCACCGCGCTGCGGGCCGCCAGCCGGGTGAGGAAGCTGCCGATCGTCCCGTCACGCATGCCCGCCAGGCTACTGGGTCGCCTGGGACCGCCAACAGCCCGTTGTCGCAGCTTCGTTCACCCCGTCATTGCCGTGCGCCCCGGTCAGGCACGAAGAACGTAATGGCGAACAGGAGGAAGTACCAGGGGTAGCCGACCGCGCGGAATACCGCTC
>DASWUW010000943.1:0-13364 GCA_036406335.1 Trebonia sp. | reverse complement strand
AGCGACGCCGAGCACATCGCCGCCGCGGCCCGCCAGCTGGTCAGCGCGCAGTAGGCCGCGGCGGCCCGGGTGGGCCGGTCAGTCGCTGCTGGCCGCTTCGGTGAAGCCGTCGACGAGCAGGCTGACGCCGATGCCGGCCATCCAGATGTCCTTGGCCAGCGGGATACCGTCCTGGGTGGGGAACGGGCTGCCGTCCTTGCGCATGCCCGGCGTCCGCGCGTACAGGCCGAGCAAGCCGCCGGAGAACGCGGTCAGCCCGGCGCCGGCGATGAAGTCGGGGACCACCGGGATCAGCAGCGCCGCGCCCAGCGCGAGCTCGGAGATCGCCAGGGCGCGCACGAAGTCCTTGGGCTTCAGGTGGCTGAGGAACGGGTACGCGCCGGAGGCGAAGCCGTGGATCCCCGCGGCGGTCGCCTCGTCGGCGGACAGCTTGCCGATGCCGGAGTTGAGTATGAAGGCGCCCGCGGCAATGCGCGACGGCAGCTGCCGGGGCCTGATCGTAAAGATTCCCATGCCCGCCAGCTCTACCCGCGTGACGGTTGGTAATGCACGGTCAGCGGTGCTCGCTGGCGGCGAGGTCGAGCAGCAGCGTGAGCGGGACCGCGCCGTACTGCCGGTGGCGGAACAGGAGGTGGACCAGGCCGATCACCGCGGTCGCCCGGCACCAGCGGCGCAGCCGGCCCGCGTTCAGGCCGGGGACGAGCGCGGCGAGGCGGCTGATGCGGTCGTCCAGCTCGTCCGCACTGGTGACGCCGGCCAGCGCGATGTCCATCGCGTCCCAGGTCCGGTCCCCGTAGGACGACCGGGGGTCGATTGCGACCAGCCCGCGGTCCGGGCCGCCGTCCAGGATGTTGCGCAGGTGCAGGTCTCCGTGCACCAGCCCGTGCTCCTCGGTGCTGGCGGTCAGCTCCCGCGCGAGGGCGTGGCCGCGGGCGACCATGTCCGGCGCCACGAACCGGCTGACGGAGGGATCACGGGCCCGCCGGGCGACGAGGGCGTAGAGGAACTCCACGTTCTCCGCGCCCGACCACAGCGCCGCGCCGTCCTGCCGCTCCACCTCCCGGAGCCCGGCGAGCATCTCGGCGAAGTCCTCCAGCGACGGCAGCCCGGGCCCGGCGGCGACCTGAGTCCCCGGGGTCACCGCGTCCAGCAGCAGGACGCCGGCCTCCAGGTCGGATTCGATCAGGTCGACTGCGTGCGGCGTCCGCGCCCAGGCGCGCAGCGCGACCGCCTCCGACTGGGCGATCGACCGGTCGGGCGTCAGCTTGAGCACCACCGGCCGGCCGCCGTCCTGACGGCCGCGGAAAACGCACGACGTGCCGCCGGGGAGCATCTCGTCGAGTTCCAGAGACCAGCGCCGGCAGTACGCGGCGGCCAGCCCGCCTAGTCCGTCGCACCACGGTTCCGCGTCCGGCCCGAAGCGCTCCAGCAGCTTCTCGCGGGCCGCGGCGTCCAGTAGCAGGTGCGGTGCAAGCATGACCCCAGTCTGCCGGGCCGGCCGCCGCTAGTCGAGGGTCGCTGCCGCGGCCCGGAGCTCGTCCAGGGCGCGGCCGGCCAGCTCGGTCAGCGGCTGCCGGCCCTCCGGGTCGGCCCACTGGGCGAAAGCGCGGTCGAAGGCGCGCAGGCCGAGCTCGGCGGCCAGGCTCGCGGTCAGCTCGGGCACGCCGCGTTTCTCCAGGGCGGCGGTCATCGCCTCGGCCATTCCGTTGTGCTTGGACGCGGCCCGCTCCCGCAGCTCGCCGTTCCCGGCGTAGACCCTGAGCAACCGGGCGGAGAACTCGCGGCGGTCGTCGCTGAAGGTGGCGGCGAGCGCGTCGAGGGCGGCGGCGACGGCCTGCAACGGGGTGGCCGGGCCGGGCGCCGCGGCGATCGCGTCGGCCAGGACCCGGCTGTGCAGTTCCTGGCCCGCGAACAGCACCTCGCGCTTGTCGGAGAAGTGCCGGAAGAAGGTCATCTTGGTCAGCCCGCCGGCCCGCTCGGCGATCTCGCTGACCGTGGTGGCGTCGTAGCCCTGCTCGGTGAACAGGTCGAGGGCGGCGTGCACCAGCCGGATCCGGGTGTCGGGTTGCCAGCGCGCCATGAAAACAGCATAGACGATGTGACTTGGTAACGTCAGTGTGCTAGCGTGATGTTACCAAGTCACATTACGAGGAGCTGAACATGCGAGTCTTCGTCACCGGAGCCAGCGGCCACATCGGGTCGGCCGTCGTCCCCGAACTGATCGCGGCCGGGCACGAGGTCACCGGCCTGGCCCGTTCCGACGCCTCCGCCGCCGCGGTGAAAGCCCTGGGGGCCGAGGTGCGCCGGGGTGACCTGGCCGACACCGAGGGGCTGCGCGCGGCGGCCACCGAGGCGGACGCGGTGGTCCACTTCGCGTTTGACCACGAGACGATGTTCGCCGGGAACTTCGGCGGCGCGGTGGCCACCGACCTGGCCGTCGTGCAGGCCTTTGGCGACGCCCTGGCCGGCACCGGCAAGATCTTTGTCGGGATCGGCTTCAAGCCCACCGGCGACCCCCGGCGCGACGCGACCATCAACGCCAACCCGCGCTCCGCCGTCTCCCGGGCGATCGACGGGCTCACCGGCCGCGGCGTGCACACCATCCTGGTGGCGATCCCGCCGGTGACCCACAGTTCGCAGGACAAGCACGGGTTCATCCCGCAGCTGATCACTATCGCCCGCAACACCGGCATGTCCGGTTACGTAGACGAGGGCGCCAACCGCTGGCCCGCCGCCCACACCCTGGACGTGGCCGCGCTCTACCGGCTGGCCCTGGAGAAAGCGCCGGCCGGGTCGCAGCTGGTCGCCGCGACCGAGGAGGGCATCCCGGTGCGGGAGATCGCCGGGGTCATCGGGCGGGAGCTGGGGATCCCTGCGGCCAGTGTCCCGGCGGCGGAAGCCGCGGAGCACTTCAAGGGCTTCCCGTTCGCCACCATGGACATCACGATGCCGAACGCCGCCACCCGGGAGCTGCTCGGCTGGGAGCCGAGCCACCCGGGGCTGATCGCCGACCTCGAGGACGGGCACTACTTCACCGCCGGCTGAGCCGCGCGGCCCGCGGCCGCGGCGGCCCGTCGACGCCCGTGGTCAGGCGAGGACCATCCACTGGCGGCGGTCGATGAGTTCACGGGCCGCGTCGAGGTGACCGGCGTGGCAGGCGGTTTCGGTGATCACGGGCAGCATTACCTGCCGCAGGTTGTCCAGGTGGTAGGTGGGCGCGAAGAAGTCCGGCCACCGGGCGGGCGGGGCTTCCGGCGCGGTGGCGGCGATGATCTGGTCGGCCCGCTCGATCTCCCGCCGGTACCGGTCCAGCACTGCCGCGGCCGGCACGCCGTCGCGGACCTGCCAGCTGTCGTCTCCGTGCTCGTCCGGCTGGACCTGCTCGCCAGCCATGACCTGACGGAACCAGAACCGCTCGACGTCCAGGGCCAGATGCTGGACCAGTCCGGCGCAGGTCCAGCCGGTCGGCAGCACGGGCCTGAGCAGTGCCTCCTCGGGCAGGTTCTCCAGGATGCCCAGCACGTGCCGGCGCTGCCCGGTCAGGAAGCCGAGCAGGTCGGTGACCTCGCTGCTGGTGGCGGGACTGCCCGGGGCCGGAATTCATCGCGGCCGACGGAACCCCGGCCGGCGCTAGGCGGACTAGACGCCTCGCCGAAGCAACGGCGGATGAAAGCGAAGGCCGAAAGACAAAATCGGAATGTCAGAAGTCGCGGTTACCGTCGCTGACATGAAGAAAGAGACCGTTTCGCCCGCCGGGTGTACCACACCACTGTGGTACGGTGCACCCATGGAGACGTCGGACGCTATCGAGCGAATCAGCCAGTTGCTGGATAGCGACATGGCTGAGACGTCGAACACGTCTATGCGGATACCTACTGCGTTGCGTGAGGCAGCGGCGCTCGCGGCCAGGGAGCTTAAGACCGCTCCCTCGGCGACGGCGCTTACGACCATGGCACTGCGCGCTGCGCTGGAGGCGGCCGTGATGCGGGCGGCACTCGACGAACACTACCGGCAATACCCGGAGGCGCGGCCAGATCTCGCTGATATCGCTATCGCCACGGCCGAACTCGACGGAAACCCACTGGCGGCAGATCCGGAACGCATCCGCCAGGCCGCCGCCGAGATAACGGCGGTGCATCCCAGCCCGGAGCCAGAGGACGTCCTGCTCTGGGCCGAAGCCAGGGCTTTCCCGGCATGACCCGCCTCGTGGTGCTGGACAACGAGGCGGTCCAGGCGCTCGCCAGTCCCCACCACCCCAAGCACCGAAAGGTGCTCGGTCACCTGGAGGCGGTGGAGCGCCGTAAGAGGCAAGCCGCAGCGATCTCCCTCGTGGTCCCCGCAGCTGTCCGCGTCGAAGCGGGATGGGACCGCACCTCCCCGCAGTGGGCTTTTCCCAACCGCCTGCGGATCACGGACGTCCCGCTGGGCGCAGCGCACGCTAACGTGGCCGCCACGATCCACGAGCAGGCAAAGGTGTCCGTGGCGGATGCCCATATCGGCGCCACCGTACAGTCAGCGCCAGACGTCGACATCATCGTGCTCACCAGCGACCCGACGGACATCCGCAGAGTCTCCGGAGACCGGCCGGTGAGAGTTGTCGCTCTCTAGCCTTGCGGCGCTGATTGTGTAAAACTCGCAGAAAGTAACATTTTGCGTCTGCCGCTAAGGAGCCCTCGCATGCTGGAAGACCTGAACGGCCAGGTCGCGGTGGTTACCGGCGGGGCCCGGGGCATCGGGTTCTCGCTGGCCGGGGCGCTGGCCCGGCTGGGGGTGCGGGTCGCGCTGGTGGACCTGCTGGACGAGGTCGCGGACAGCGCGGAGACGCTGTCTAAGGCGGGGGGGCGGGCGCTGGGGCTGCGGGCGGACGTGACCAGCGAGGACGAGCTGGCCGCGGTCTTCGCCGAAATCGGGCGGGAGCTGGGGTCGCCCACGATCCTGGTCAACGCGGCCGGGATCACCACCTGGGAGGACAGCCTGGAGGGGACCAAGGCGTCCTGGTCCCAGGTGATCGAGGTCAACCTGACCGGGACGTACCTGACCTGCCAGGCGTTCGGGCGGGGGTGCCGGGACGCGGGCCACGGGGGCGCGATCGTGAACGTCTCGTCGATGTCCGCGACGGTCGTGAACATCCCGCAGCACCAGGTCAGCTATCACGCGTCCAAGGCCGGGGTGGACATGGTGACCAAGGCGCTGGCAGTGGAGTGGGCTCCGCTCGGGATCCGGGTCAACGCCATCGCGCCGGGCTACATCCTCTCGGACATGACCCGGCAGTTCACCGAGGCGAACCCGGAGCTGGCCGGGCAGTGGCGCGGGCTGATCCCGGCCGGCCGGCTGGGCGAGCCCGCCGACCTGGACGGCCTGGTGGCGCTGCTCTGCTCGTCGGCGTCCAGCTACCTGACCGGGCAGTCGATCGTGATCGACGGCGGGTACACGGCGGTCTGACGCGGCGGCCGTCAGAGCAGCCGGACCCGGTCCCGGTAGGGGTCCAGCCGGGGGTCGGCGGGGTCGAGTTCGGTCACCACGGTCTGGATCTGGTCGAGGCTGAGCGCGCGGACGGCCGAGCGCTGGCTCAGCTTGCCGGAGTCCACCGCGAGCACCACCTGCTGGGAGACGCGGACCACGGCCTGCTTCATCTCGACCTCTTCGACGGTGGGCTCCATCGTGCCCCGCTCGGGGTCGAGCGCGGTCGCGGACAGGAAGCAGCAGGACAGGGAGAAGTTCTCCAGGGTCCGCTGGGCTACCGGGCCGACCAGGCTGCCGGTCCGGCGGTCGACCTCGCCGCCAGACAGGAAGGCGCGGACGTCGGTGCGGGCCTGCAGGGTCTGGAACGCCGGGATGCCGTAGGTGACGACCAGCAGGTGATCGACCGGGGGCAGGTCATCAACGAGCTGGAACAGCGTGGTGGAGGCGTCGATCGCGACGGACTCGTGCTGGAGGACCAGGGGGCCGAGTTTCTCGGCGATCCGCCGCTTGGCGCTCAGCGCCCGGGACTGGCGGACCTCGAACTCCTCGGTCCCGACGAAGACCGCGCCGCCGCGCACCAGGCGGGCGCTGCCCTCGCGTTCCAGGCCCTTGAGGTCGCGCCGGATCGTCATGTGGTGGACCCCGAGCCGGCCGGCCGCGCCGGCGATGTCGACCCGGCCGGATTCGCGCAGCAGGCCGAGCAGGACCAGCCGCCGCTCTTCGGCGGCGAGCGATCCGTCCAGGCTCATCGGTTCCCTCCGGCCTGATTGTGTCTTCTGTGTTCTGATGCTAATTTCACATAATGTAACAGTCAATCGTTTCAGTGAGGTGACCACGCCGTGGCCGGTGCTGACCCCGTAAGCGACCTGATCGGCCGCAGCAACCGCCTGGGCGCGGACCCGCGGAACACCAACTACGCCGACGGGAACACCTCGGCCAAGGGCACCGCGACCGACCCGGTGACCGGCCAGCCGGCAGAGCTGCTGTGGGTCAAGGGCTCCGGCGGTGACCTGGGCACGCTGACCGAGGCGGGGCTGGCCGTGCTGCGGCTGGACCGGCTGCGCGCGCTGGCCGGCGTCCACCCGGGGTAGAGCGCGAGGACGAGATGGTGGCCGCGTTCGACTTCTGCCTGCACGGCCGGGGCGGCGCGGCGCCGTCGATCGACACGGCTATGCAGACGAACCTAGCGAACATCGACCAGTACGGCCCCAACCTCCTTTCCAACGGAAACTTCACCCCGAATCAGGAATGGGTTCTTAACTCACCGCTGTAGCCGTGCGGGGCGTGCGCCGGCGAGGAGCGCAGTACCCGGGCAGACACCAGCGCCCACAGGGCGATCAGCGCCAGCTAGATAAGCAGGCGCTGCCATGCCCGCAGCCCCGTGTGCGCCGAGAAGGCAGCTCCCGCCCCGGTGAAGGGTCCCTGCT
The DNA here is from genome assembly GCA_036406335.1 of Trebonia sp. Lineage (GTDB taxonomy): Bacteria > Actinomycetota > Actinomycetes > Streptosporangiales > Streptosporangiaceae > Trebonia. The sequence goes on along the minus strand of DASWUW010000943.1, from coordinate 6,474 downwards.
GAAGCGGCGCGTAGGCGTACCAGCCGCTCCCGGTCGCGTTCCCCAGGCCGGCGACGTAGGCTCCGGCCGCCGCGAGGGCCATCCCCAGGGCGATGACGATCACGACCTTCTGCGGCTGGCTCAGCCGGTCAGTCAAGGGCACCGGCCTACTCTTTCAAACCGGCGGGCTGAACGGGCCGATTTGCCGGAAGCCGGGGATTATTGTCTCCGGGATAACTGCCGGTGGGATGGATGATCTTATCCACACCAGGAGAAAGTTTCCGGGTACGGGCCTTCTCGAGGTCCCCGGCTTACCCGGCTGTCGCGCTCAACTGACAGCGCTTGCCGTACGGCGATCCTGAGCGGCTGCCCGGATCCTCATCTCCTGCCTGGCAGCGTCGCATGCCACTCAGAGGCTGGGCAGCGCAAGGATTCGCTGCCTTTTCACGAGGTGCCGCATTGCTGGCCGCCCGGCGGCCGGGCGGGAGCGGATGACACCGATCACGCGGTCGCTAGTACGCATCGACAGGAGCGGCCTGCTGCGCCTAGGCGCGCTTGCGGCCGGCACCGAGGCAAGCTTGTCGCCCGTCACCCGCATGGCGCGGGCCGCTACGCCGGCCTGCTGCTGCGCCGGGCCCTGTGCCAGGGCGCGGCCCAGCACTTCCTGGACGGCACGAACGGTGGGACAGCTCGGGATGACCTGCATATGCGCGATTACTTACGCGGTCGCCGCGCGTCTTATCTGCCGGACGCTGTCAGCCAGAATGCCCGTTGGGCAAGGAGGAGATGTCTGATGGAGATCATGAATCTGGGTAAGGCGGACGGGCTGCCGCCGGTGGACTGGGCCGCAGTCACGGCCAAGCTCGATGCCGGGTCGGTGCCCGCTCCGGAAGCGCGGAATTCCCGTACGACCTGGCTGGCCACGGTCAACGAGGACGGCAGCCCGCACGTGACCGCGGTCGGCGCCCGCTGGCTGGAGGGCACGTTCTGGTTCCAGACGGGCGCGGGCACGCGGAAAGGGCGCAATGTCACGCGCGATCCGCGGTGCTCGATCGGGGTGTCGATCCGCGACGCGGACGTCGTAATCGAGGGTGAGGCTGCGCGGGTGACCGAGGCGGGCGCGCTGGCGCGGATCGCGAAGGCATGGGCGGACAACGGCTGGCCGGCCGAACCCGACGCCAGCGGGGCGGGCATCACCGCCCCGTTCAACGCACCATCGCAAGGACCGCCGCCGTGGAACGTGTACCGCATTGACCCGCGATCGGCGACCGTGACCTTGGCGGCGGAGCCGGGCGGCCTGACCCGCTTCCGGTTCTGACGCTGACGACCGGCCGGGTCACCCTCATCTGCCGCGTCGCGGACATGGGCTGGCGGCTGGCCCGGGTCCGCTTCCCGGCCTTCTCGAACCCATCAGGGGACAACCGGTGCCAGCCCCTGCCGCCAGGTTGGCCAGCCTCTGCCGCCGCAGGTGAGCGAATGACGGAACCCGGCCGATTTACCGCTCGTGCCGCGAAGGGTACGCGCCGTCGGGAACATGATCCAGAACTGGACGTCCTGTACTCGGCGCACGGCCCATCCTCCGCGATAGCCGACTGCGCCGAATCGGCGATATCGCGACCCGCGCTTCAGGGCGCATCACGTCGAATACGTTGAACTCCTCCCGCGGCTTCTTGGCCAGTACCGGGAGAAGCCTTGTCACCAACTGCTCACGCACAGCACCATCCTTAGGCTCAGCTGAACGGTCCCGCAAGTGGGGCGGCGACACCAGCGGCAGCCCGCCCAGGAGGCCTCGGCCACCCCCGGCGACTTGCGCACTAGTTTGAGCCAACTCGGGTCATGCGCCCGCCTATACCAGAACCGTACAGAACAGGAGCTTCTGGGTGCAGGTGGTCGCACTGCAGAGTCGCAAGCATCATGCGGAATAACCGGCGTTTAGGAGGGAGCCTGCGTACGGCAGGCGTGCTGTCCGCTGATCTCTTTCGCGCTTAGGCGGCCAAGTTCGGCGGTCAGCCTTGGGGAGCCGGCGTCACGATATCTAATGAACTCATGTCACATCCGTCGTCGTTCCTGAAAGCGCTGAGGTGCTGTTCCGCAGCCGTCGGATGACGTTTCCCCGTATGAGGTATGGCCGCTTATCAATGCCCGGGCGGCCCGGATGTCCGCGGGGGGCCGGTCCTCCGCCGACGGTTCTGGGGCGGCCGGGCTTAACCTGATGGCGGCGATCTGCGCCTGATTGGCCGGAATGGCCCGGCGAATCGGCCCGCCCGGCGCTGCCCTGGATGAGGTTGGGACGGGTTCGCCGCGGCGGCGTTCGGGGCCGTCAGGCGACTTCGGCCCCGAGCTGACGGAGGATGCTTCGGTTGTCGGTCCTCACGAACTCTTCGACGAGCCGTCCTCGGTCATCGAACCTGAACATGTTCATGAGGTCCCAGATGACCCGTGCTCCGTTCGGCTTGAGCTCTCCCACGGGTGAGTGGGTGAACAGGCCCGTGAAGGTGCCCTCGATCCAGGTCTGGCAGGCGATGAGATTGCCCTCGGCGACGATGATTCCTCTCCGGATGGTCCGGTCCTCGAAGGCGGCGCGGATCGACTGAAAGTACTCGGTCAGCCCTGCGTAGTCGCTGTCGAATCCGTCGGGTCCGTGGAACGCGAAGTTCTCGGTGTCGAAGTACGAGTCGACCTCCTCCTGACTCTCGCCGGAGATCTCTAGCTCTCCGGCCCGCACCAGGCGCGCCACCAGTCCGTCTCGGGTGCCCGCGTATGTCATGCCGTCTCCCTTTCTCGCCTTCCTTTTTCTCATGCTGGCAGGAGCCGAGGCATCGCACAAGCGACTGTTACGGAGGGCAGCCATGCGAAATGCTCATACCTTGAGTACACTGGCCTGGTGACGGATCTGACGCTGACGGGTCTGCGCGTCGTCCTCGAAGTGGCGCGCACCGGATCCTTCAGCGCGACGGCCGAGCGGCTCGGCTACACGCAGTCCGCCGTGTCGCGCCAGGTCGCTGTGGCCGAGAAGGCCGCGGGTACGCCGCTCTTCGAGCGGCACTCACGAGGGACCCGCCCGACACCGGCCGGCGAGGCGCTGGCCCGTCACGCCGGCAAGGTGCTAGACGATGTGGCGGCCGCCACGCAGGAACTGGCGGGCATGCGCGATCGTCTGGCCGGCCGCCTGGTCGTCGCGGGCTTCCCGACGGCCACCGCGGCGCTGCTCCCGCGGGCCATAGCCAGGCTGACGGCCGCGCATCCAGGACTTAAAGTCCAGCTCACCCGAGCCCCCACGCCGGCGCAGCTGGCGGCGATGCGCCGCGGACGAATTGAAGTCGCCGTCGTCGCGACCGGCGACGGACTGCCGGAGTACGACCTCGAGGGCCTGCGCCTGACCGCGCTGCGCCCCGCTCGCGGCGCCGGAGTCGCAGTCGCGGAATCACACCCCTTCGCCGTCCGGGAACGGATCGAACCCGACGAGCTCGCAGACCAGGGGTGGGTGGTCGGGCCCCGTTCCGGCGACGCCCCCGAGTTCGGCGCGTGGCCCGGCATCGCCGAGCCAAGGATCACCTTCACAGCCCGCGACTGGCCTACGCGACTCGGGCTGGTCGCCGCCGGCCTCGGGATCGCCCTGGTGCCCGGCATCGCCGCCCAGGCCATGCCGCGCGGCGTGCGCTGGATCCCGGTCCACGACGACACCGGCGGGCTCCGACGGGCCCTCTGGGCGGCGACCAACGGCAACCCGAGCGCGGCGGCGACCGCCATGGTCCACGCCCTGGAGGAGGAGGTCAGTTCCTAGGCGCGGCAGTACACAGGACTGGCCTCGAGGCAACGTCACCGTGAGGGGCCGGCCAGCCGACGCGTGCAGCTCCGAATCCGCCGACCGCCATCGAGACGACAAGCACGACCGAGAGGCGAGGGATGAGAGGACGCTGCCAGTGCAACCAACCGTCCGCTCATGCCACGGTGAGGGCTGCGATGCAGCGAACCGCGCATGCAGAACGGGGCATCGGTACGCCCCATACCCGCTGGCAGTACTGTCGCTTACTTTTGTTACGGCCAGGTCGGTGGACAACGGCGTGTACGAGCGGCTGGTGCTAGCGCGAGGGCGCCGGCGATCCCGGTAGCGGGCGAGATACTGGCGGACTTAGCTCAGGCCGCCCGGGTATCCGTGGTCGCGGGGCTCGGCGTGCAGTTGGCGGCGTTGGTGCATCCGGAGTCCCACCGCTCCCCTCTCTTCTCATACCCGACTCAGAGTCGTCCAGGCTGGAACAAATCGTTCGGGCTTCCTAGAGTGGCTAGCAGCGGCCGTCTGGTGCGAGGCAGGAGGCACCGAAGGTGACAGGTGTGCCACTGCGGCGGAGGGATGCGCTTACCGCGCTCGGGGCCGCGGCGATCCTCGCGGGCGGCTCCGCCTACGTGGGCGGCGCCGGCACCTGCGCCGCGAGCCCGCGCCCGACTGCCCGCGACGCCTACGCTCCCGGCGCGACCTACGCCCCCGACGGCACCGCGGGCCAGACCGCGGCGGTGCCGCGAGCTGACGTCCGGCTCCTCGGCGGCTCGTTCCAGGGCAACCAGCAGCGCAACCTCGCTTACCTCCTCTTCCTCGACCCGGACCGGATGCTGCGCAGCTTCCGGGTCAACTACGGGCTCCCGGTGCAGGCCCGGCCCGTCGGCGGCTGGGAAAGCCCGGCTTCCATGATCCGCGGTCACGTGACCGGCCACCTGCTGTCGGCGCTCGCGTGGGCCTACGCGGGCACGGACACGAGTGATTCCGTCCGGCGCGCTTTGCAGGCCAAGGGCGACTATCTCGTCGCGCAGCTGGCGGGCTTGCAAGCCCGGGCGCCGAGGGCCGGCTACCACTACGGGTACCTCGCGGCGTTCCCCGAGCAGTACTTCACCTGGCTGGAAGACGGCCAGACCAGCCGGGTCTGGTCCCCCTACTACATGATCCACAAGTTCCTGGCCGGCCTGATCGACCAGTACCAGCTAGCCGGGAACAACCAGGCACTGGACGTGGCGGTCCGGCTGGCCAACTGGGTCGACCGCCGCACCAGAAGCCTGTCCTACCAGCACATGCAGGCGGTCCTGGCGGTCGAGTTCGGCGGCTTGCCCGAGGCCCTCGCCAATCTCTACGCCATCACCGGGGACCGGGAGACCCTGAGAACAGCGGAGCGGTTCTATCACGCGCGGTTCCTCGACCCGCTCGCCGCCAACATCGACCACCTGAATGGCGTGCAGTGCAATGTCTCGACGCCGAAGGTCATCGCGGCCCTGCGCCTGGCGGAGGAGACCGGGAACGAGAAGTACCGGAACGCGGCGGTTAACTTCTGGCGTATGGTGACCGCCCACCACTCGTATGCGATCGGCGGCCAGGGCAACCACGAGGTCTGGGGACCGCCGGACGTGGTGGCCGGCGCGCTCTCGAACTACACCTGCGAGGGCTGTGTCAGCTACAACATGCTGAAGCTGACCCGGCTCCTGCACTTCCACGAGCCGGGCAACCCGGCTTACATGGACTACTACGAGCGCACCCTGGTCAACCACCTGCTCGGCTCCCAGGACCCGGGCTCGCCGCACGGCGCCGTCACCTACTACACGGGCCTGTCGCCCGGCGCGCACAAGCAGGTCCCGGCCAACTACTTCCCCGGGGCCAGCGAGAATGTCTTCGCGACCGATTACGACACGTTCACCTGCGATACCGCGACCGGTCTGGAGACACCCACCCGCTTCACCGACACGATCTACACCCGGGACCGCGACGGCGCCCTCCGCGTCAACCTCTTCATCCCCTCGCGGGTCAGCGCCGCCGGCCTGACGCTCCGCCAGGCGACCAGCATCCCCGGCATCCCCGCGACAACCCTCACAGTCGAGGCGAGCACCGGCTCGATGACCGTGCGAGTCCGCGTTCCCGCCTGGGCCACGTCCGCGGCGGCGACCCTCAACGGAAAGTCTCAGTCCCCCCCGTCCGGAACGAGCCGGGCTGACCCCTCAAGGACTGTAGAAGTCACCCGGGTATGGCGGCCGGGCGACGAGCTCCGGGTCTCTTTCGGCACCGGCCTGACCCTGTGGCGGGCGCCCGACAACCCGCGGGTCGCGGCGCTCGCCTACGGCCCGGTCGTCCTCGCCGGCCTGACCGGCGACGCCGGGCGCCTGCCGGCCCTTGACGTGTCTTCCGACCGGCAGGTGACCGGGTCGCCGCTGGCCTTCGAGGCGCTGGGATCGCCCGGGCCCGCGGGCGGTGCCCGGCCCGTGTCGCTCAGCCCGGTCGGCGACATAGCTCACCAGCGTTACACGACCTACTGGCAGGTCGAGTAGGCCGGACGAGTGACGACGGCCAGCCTGGAACTGCCCAGCAGTGGTCAGGCTGGACTGCCCGGCGGAGGTAGTCAGTGTGACAGCAGCTCATGGCCGGGGCGCGCGCGTAGCCGCCGATCTGGCGTCAATCGGCCTGCACTGCTTGCCCGAGCTCAGCTGTACAGAACAGGCCGGTCTGAACGCCCCAGCCGT
>DASWUW010000942.1:0-2968 GCA_036406335.1 Trebonia sp. | reverse complement strand
AAGTCCTGTTCGCTTTGTTTCGGCGGGCCCCTCCCGCCGGACCGCTCGGCCGAAGGGATCCCCCGATCGCTATGCGAACAGCAAGAATCCACCCGAAACCGTGGTCAGTCGCGCTTGGCCTGGCCGCCGTTACCGCGCTCGGATCGGGCAGCCTCGCGCTCGCCGCCGCAGGACCGGCCGCGGCGGCTGGCCCCGCCTTCCCGGCCCATTACGCTGCGCCTTACCTGCAGGTGTCCTCATCTGACGTCGGCGACATGGCCGCCGACAAGGCCGCGACCGGCCTGAAGGACTACACGCTGGCCTTCCTTATCCCGCAGTCCGGCTGCACGGCGCAGTGGGAGGACGGCGGCAATTCCGTCGGTGCCTTCGCCTCGCAGATCAGCGCCCTCCAGGCTTCCGGCGGCAATGTCATCATCTCCTTCGGCGGCGAGTCCGGTGGTGAGCTCGCGCAGACCTGCACGAACGTCGCGCAGCTGACCGCCGCCTACCTGAACGTGGTGAATACCTACGGGGTGACCCGGCTGGACTTCGACATCGAGGGCGGCACGCTGTCCGACACCGCCGCCACCGCGCGGCGCAACCAGGCGCTCGCCGCGCTGCAAGCCGAAGACCCGGCCGTGCAAGTCGACTTCACCCTCGCGGTCTCCCCGCAGGGGCTGCCCGCCGGCACCGGCTCCGAGTACGCGCTGCTGCAGGACGCCAAGGCCAAGGGCGTGAAGGCGTCGGTCGTGAACATCATGACGATGGACTTCGGCGCCGGGTCCAACGACCTTGCGGACGCCGAGTCCGCCGCACAGGGGGCCGCTGGCCAGCTCGCGGGCCTGTACGGGATCTCGGCCGCGGCCGCCTACGGCATGATGGGCCTGACGCCGATCGCCGGGACCAACGACGACGGCACCTACTTCTCCACCGCCAACGCCTCGACGCTGGAAAGCTTCGCCGCCGCCAGCGGTATCGCGGAGCTGTCCTTCTGGGAGGTCGACGGCTACGACAAGCCGACCGGCTACCAGTACTCGTCGATCTTCAACCAGATCACCGGCAGCAGCGGCGGCGGTGGCGGCACCACGGCCAGCGGGGCGGTTACCGGCTACCAGGGCCTGTGCCTGGACGACCGCTCGGCCAGCACCGCTGACTTCAACCCGGTCCAGGTGTACGCCTGCAACGGGACCGCCGCGCAGCAGTGGACCGTCGCGTCCGGCAGTACCCTGCAGGTGCTGGGCAAGTGCCTGGACGTGAACGCGGCCGGCACCGCCAACGGCACTACCGTCGACCTCTACCAGTGCAACGGCACCGGCGCCCAGGTCTGGCAGCCGCAGGCCAACGGCGAACTCCTTAACCCGGGATCGGGCAAGTGCCTGGACGACGCCGGCTACGGCGGCGCCGGGACCCAGGTGCAGATCTGGTCCTGCGGCGGCACCGCCAACCAGCAGTGGACCCTGCCCGCCACGGCTCCGCCCACGGGCAACACGCCGAACTTCGGGCCGAACGTCTACGTGTTCACCCCGTCGATGCCGGTCAGCACCATCCAGGGCGACATCAACCAGGTCTACGCCAGCCAGCAGTCGAACCAGTTCGGCACGCAGCGCTATGAGCTGATGTTCGAGCCCGGCACCTACAACGTCAGCGTCCCGGTCGGCTTCTACACCGAGGTTGTCGGCCTCGGGCAGAACCCCGCGCAGACCGTCATCACCGGCGGCGGGATCTACGCCGACGCCGCCTGGAACAACGGAAACGCGACGGAGAACTTCTGGCGCGGCGTGGAGAACATCACCATCGACCCGTCTTCCGGCAGCACCGAGTGGGCGGTCTCGCAGGCCGACCCGATGCGCCGGGTGAAAATCGCCGGGAACCTGGTGCTGGACGACGACACCTCGGGCAACACCTCCAGCAACTGGTCTTCCGGCGGCTTCATCGGTGACTCGGTCGTCACCGGCCAGGTCGACTCCGGCTCCCAGCAGCAGTTCATCATGCGGAACGACCAGCTGGGCAGCTGGACCGGCTCGAACTGGAACATGGTGTTCGTGGGCGATACCGGGGTCCCGGCGCAGAGCTTCCCGAGCCCGCCGTACACGACGGTAAACCAGACCCCGGTGGACGACGAGAAGCCGTACCTGTACGTCGACTCGTCCGGGAACTGGGACGTGTTCGTTCCCTCCAGCCGGGCCAGCACCCAGGGCGCCTCCTGGGCGGGCGGGAATACGCCGGGGACCTCGCTGCCGCTGAGCGACTTCTACCTCGCGACGCCCGGCAGCACGGTCGCGCAGATCAACGCCGCGCTCGCGGGCGGGCAGGACCTGCTGTTCACCCCCGGCGTCTACCAGGTCGGCGGCACCGTCGCCGTCACCAGACCGGACACCGTCGTGCTCGGCCTCGGCCTGGCCACGCTGGTGTCGAACGGCGGCAAGACGATCCTGCAGACCGCGGACGTCAACGGCATCCGCGTCGGCGGACTGATCTTCGACGCGGGCACCGCCAACAGCTCCGTCCTGGTCCAGATCGGCCCGTCCGGGTCGAGCGCCAGCCATGCCTCCGACCCGACTGTCCTGTCCGACGTGTTCGCCCGTATCGGCGGGGCCACCGCCGGCCGGGCCACGCAGACGCTGCAGGTCAACAGCGGGAATGTCGTCGGCGACGACCTGTGGCTGTGGCGGGCGGACCACGGCAACAGCGGCACCGTCGGCTGGACGACCAACACCGCCGCCAGCGGCCTGGTCGTCAACGGCGCCGGCGTCACCGTGTACGGGCTCGCGGTCGAGCACTACCAGGCGGTACAGGTCCAGTGGAACGGCAACGGCGGAGCCGACTACTTCTACCAGAGCGAGATGCCCTACGACCCGCCCAGCCAGTCCGCCTGGATGGACGGATCCGCTGACGGCTACCCGTCCATCGCCGTCGCCAGCAGCGTGACCAGCTTCCAGGGCTACGGACTGGGCGTGTACTGCTTCTTCAACGTGACCCCGAGCGTGGT
>DASWUW010000941.1:0-4061 GCA_036406335.1 Trebonia sp. | reverse complement strand
CTACGACCCGCCCAGCCAGTCCGCCTGGATGGACGGATCCGCTGACGGCTACCCGTCCATCGCCGTCGCCAGCAGCGTGACCAGCTTCCAGGGCTACGGACTGGGCGTGTACTGCTTCTTCAACGTGACCCCGAGCGTGGTCAGCGCCAGCGCGCTCACCGCGCCGGCCTCGCCCGGAGTCCAGTGGCACGACATGGTCACCGTTTCGCTGGGCGGCACCGGAACCATCCAGCACATCATTAACGGCACCGGCGGCACGGTCAACTCGGGCAGCACAGTGGCCGACCTGACCAGCTACAGCTGAGCGCAACCGGACCGGACCGGATCCGGTCGCATCGCAGCAGAGCCGATGCGGCCGGGTCCCCGCTGTTACCGGTCCTGCAGGTGGGCGACGAGCCAGTCCGCCATCCGGCACCGCGACTCGTACGCGCGGTTAGTAACCCCGTGGCTCCCGTCCGGGTAGACGAAGAGTTCGGCCCCTGGCGCCTCCTCCGCCAGCCGTTCCTGCTGGCGGGCGGGGACGATGGAGTCGCGTCCGCCGCCGATGACGAGGAGCGGGCCCGTGATCAGCTTCGCCGCGTCCTCGAGGGTGAGCCGGGCGGCGCGGGCGCGTGCCTCCTGCTCGCTTCCGGCACCGGAACGCTGCTGGAACGTAGCCCTGGTCTGCGCGGGCAGGTCGTCCCAGTCCAGGTCGAAACGGTAGGGGCCGGCCAGCGCGACGGTGGCTGATACCCGCGGCTCGTAGGCGGCGCCGCGGGCGGCGAAGTAACCGCCGAGGCTCACGCCGAACAGTCCCGTCTTGCGGTGGGCGGTGTCACCGCGGCCGGCCAGGTAGTCCACCGCCGCCGTGACGACCTTCTCGTAGGCGGGCTCGATCGGCAGCTCGTACTCGGACTCGCCCTGGCCGGGGCCGTCGACCGCGAGGGTGGCGAGGCCGCGGGCGAGAAAGTGCTCGGCGGTCGCCTGCAGTTCCTCCTTGGTCGAGTCCAGGCCGGGCACCATGATGACGACGGGACCACGCCCCGCTTCCGGCACCCGCAGGTACGCCGGCAGGGCGGTGCCGGCGTACGGGATGTGCACGAGTTCCGCCGGCGGGCGCAGCGCCGGGGCCGCCTTACGGTAGCAGGCGACCGCCCGGTCGTGCGCGGCCCGCTGCTCGTCCGGGTGGTCGGTGAACACGAATTTGCCCCAGTGCCAGGCCAGCGCCGCGCGCCGCCACGCGCCGGCCGCCGTTTCCGGGTGACCCGCCTGCTCCGCGCTCTGCGCGAGCTGCTCGTAGCGGGCGGCGGTGACGCCCCATTCGCGGCACCAGTCGTCCCAGCGGGTGATCCTGGCCAGGGTCGCCCGAAAGTCGCCGTAGTCGGTGCCGTTCGCGACGAAACGGTTCGCCCAGTGCGCCTCGGCGGCGGCCACGCGGGTGTCCTGATGATGTGCTGCCATGAAAGTGATTGTCCGGCAGGCGACGCCAGGCGTTAACGCCCCCCTGCGCGGGCGGCGCGCCGTTCATCACCGCAGACCAGGAGCGCTACTTTCTGTCATTATTCAACTCCATTGCGTGATAGTTTGCTAGGATGGCCGATCACCGGCGTTACCGGAACGGCCGGCTCGAGACCAGGGGGGAACGCATGCGCGGAGTAACGGCAGCGGCAGCGGCGGCGATTGCCGCCCTCGGCTGCACGGCGATGAGCGCCGCGCCCGGCAGCCAGGCCGGCCCGGGCGCGAACGCCGCCACGGCCGCGGCAAGCGGCGCCAACTGGCCGGCGTTCGACGGGAACGCGGCCCGGACCGGGGTCGCGGCCCGGGTGCCGGCCGCGCGTGCCCTCGCCACCGCCTGGACCGCCCGCCTCGACGGCGCCGTTTACGGCCAGCCGCTCGTCATCGGCGACGAGGTCATCGCGGCAACCGAGAACGACAGCTTCTACGCCCTCAACCGAGCAACCGGCTCGGTCATCTGGCGCCAGCACGTGGGCACCCCGGTCCCGCAGGCAGAGCTGCACGGGTGCGGCAACATCTTCCCCCTTGGCATCACCGGCACCCCGGTCTACAATCCGGGCAACGGCCAGGTCTACGGGGTGGCCGAGACCACCGGGTACCGCCACATGCTGGTCGGGCTGAGCGCCAGCAGCGGCGCGGTGAAGCTGCACCGCTACCTCGATATCCCCACATCCGCTAACCAGGCCGCCTACAACCAGCAGCGCCCGGCGCTGACCATTACCGACGGGCGGGTCTACGCCGCCTTCGGCGGCCTGGCGGGGGACTGCGGCGCCTACCAGGGCTCGGTCGTCAGCGCCCCCCTGGCCGGCGACGGGCCCCTGGCCAGCTGGCACACGCCGACCAGCCGAGAGGGCGCCATCTGGGCGACCGGCGGACCAGTGGTCGGATCTCGGGGGAACTTGTGGGTCTCCATCGGGAACGGCGCGGCCAGCGGTAATGCCCCCTACGACGGCAGCGACTCGGTTACCGAGCTGAGTCCGCAGCTCAAGCGCGTCGCTTACTTCGCCCCCGCCACCTGGGCGGCCGACAACGCCAGCGACCTCGACCTGGGTTCCACCCAGCCAGTCCTGCTGCCCGGCAACGCGCTGTTCATCATGGGCAAGCGCGGCGTCGGCTACCTGCTGAGCGCGCAACGACCCGGCGGCATCGGCGGCCAGCTGGCGGAGCAGAGTATCTGCGCCGCCTACGGCGCCGCCGCCTACAGCGGGTCGACCGTGTACGAGCCGTGCAGCAGCGGGGGACTGGCCGCCATCGCGGTAAACCCGGCGAGCAAGACGATCAAGGTGCTGTGGCGCGGGCCGGCGGACGGCAACGGCTCCCCGGTCATCGGCGGCCGGGCGGTCTGGGTAACGCACTACGCCCCTGACGGCGGCACGCTGTACGCGCTCAACCAGGCGACAGGGAAGGTCGAGTACCAGATCACGATCAGCCAGGGCCTGCCGCATTTCTCCTCGCTGGCGCTGAGCGGCGGCACCGCCTACATCAGCACCCTCTCCGGCGTCACCGCCGTCAACGGGGCCTGACCCGGAGGCGCACCGCAAGGACACCGCGAACCCGCGGCGGCTACCGGGAGGGCGGACGCATTGCCGTCTTCCCTGACGTCGCGGGCAGCAAACGGGACCTTCTCGGCGCTGCCGCCGGACTGCCCGCTCCGGCCCGCCGGACTGCCCGCTCCGGCCCGCCGGCGGCCAGTCCCGGGCCTTGCCCCGCAACCCCGGCAGTCACAGTTAACGCACCTCAAAGGCCGGTAGCATGCGGACATGGCCAGAGTGGGTGTGTGCGAAGACGATCCCGCGATCCGCCGGATTCTCGTGGACGGCTTGCGCATGTACGAGCATGAACCCGTCGTGGCGTACAACGGCGCGGAGGCTGTGCGGCTGTTCGCGCGCGACGAGCGGCTGGAGGTTCTCGTCCTGGATATCGGGCTTCCCGATTCTGACGGCCGTGATGTCTGCGTGGCGCTGCGCAGTGCCGGCCAGATGGCGTCGGCTCTCTTCCTGACCGCGCTGGACCAGATGCACGAGAAGCTGGCCGCGTTCGCGGTAGGTGCGGACGACTACCTCACCAAGCCGTTCGAGGTCGCGGAATTCATCGTCCGCGTTGAAGCACTGGCCCGCCGCCCCCGGCCCGCGCGCCCCGCTTCAGGCCAGCTCGTCCTCGACCCGGCCCGGCACTCCGTGGTGCACGCCGGCGCCGGGGTGCTGCTGACTCCCACCGAATTCCGCATGCTGGCTGCGGTCACGTCCCGTCCCGGCGAGGTGGTACGCCGCCGCGTGGTGATCGCCGCCGCCTGGCCCGACGGCGCTCGCGTTCATGACAACACGGTGGACTCTTACGCAACCCGCATCCGGCGCAAGCTCGAGCGCGTGGGCTCCCCTGTCCAGCTGCGGACAGTCCGAGGCGTGGGATTCGAACTGCGGTGAAAAGTTTCCGGTCCCAGATCGTGGCGTCCACCGTGCTGCTGGTCGCGGCGGTCATGGTCGCCGTAGTGGTGGGCACGCAGCTGGTTCTGGAGCTGGGCGAGGGCCATCCCCAGGCCCGGTCGCCGTGGAACATTTTTCTGGATA
>DASWUW010000940.1:0-3629 GCA_036406335.1 Trebonia sp. | reverse complement strand
AGCATCTCCTCCCACGAGTGCTGGTAGCGGCCGTATCCCGGCAGCGACAGCAGGTTCAGGAAGCGCCCGCCGTCCGGCCCGGTCACTGCCTCTACGGCGGACTCGCCGGTCCGCGCGTACTCCCGCGCCGCCTCGGCCAGCAGCCCGGCCCAGAACTCGACCGTGTCCGGCACGTTGACCGGGAAGTCGATGAAGTAGGCTTTGTGCCGGACGTGATCCCCGGCCAGCTCGCGGGCCCAGCCGGTCACGTTGACCGCCTGGCCGATCACGTAGCCCGGCGCGAGCCGGGACAGGGCCGCGAGCAGCCCGGCGGAGCACTTGAACCCGGCCTGCAGCGCCGCGGCGTCCAGCTGGCGGGCCGCGCCGGCACCGTCGCCGGCCGGGGCCGCGGCGTCCAGGACTACCCGGTGCCGCCGGGTGAAAATGAGCTTCTCCGTGCTGTTCACGGGCGATCCTTTCTTGTTCCGGGTAGGCCGAAGGCGGTGACGACCGGATTCGAACCGGCGGCCCTCCGGCTGACAACCGGACGCTCTAACCCGCTGAGCTACGCCACCTTGAATAAAACGCACCTGGGTAAACGAACCTGGGTAAACGAAAAGCCGCCCGGCGGGAACCTGGTCCCGGGGCGGCTGACGGTGCCTCGGTACGGCTACCGGTCAGTCCCCGGGTACGTGAACATCACGTCGGACGGCAGTAGATCCTGCCTTCCGCCGCCAATCGCTGAGTAGATGTTCACGGGTTTCCCTTCCGGTTACTTGCGTTTCCATGATGGCTCGGCTCTCGGGTGCGGGCAACTCATTTACACCCTCGCTCATCATGACGCAGCGGCCGCTCAGTCCAGGAAATCCGGGAAGTAGCGGGCCAGTTCGAGTGCCAGCAGCGTTTCCACCGAGTGCTCGCCGGCCGGACGCCCGAGCAGGCCGGCGGCTTTGGCGACGCGGTAGGAGACGGTGTTCACGGCGATGTACAGCTCTTTGGCGGTAACCGTCCGGCTAGCGCCGTTGCGCAGGTAGACCCGTAGCGTCTCGCGCAGGGCCGCGGACTTGGCGTCCTTCCCGGACAGGCCGGCGAGCTCGGCCTGGGCAAACCTCCGAGCGGCCTCGGTGTCCGCCGCCATCAGCGCGACCACGCGCAGATCGGCGTAAGACCAGAACGAGGCGGCCTTACTCCTGCGGCCGACCCGGGCTGCCTGCAGGCAAGCCTGATGACTGCCCCGCACCCCCTCCGGTCCCCGCTCGGTCGTCCCGACGGCCAGGTTCATCCAGGACGGCCGCGCGAGGCGGCGAAGCCGGTCCAGGTGATCACCCGGCGGCGTCGCCCGCCACGACCACCACAGCACGGTCATGTCCTCCTGCGGAAGGACCAGGGTTCTCGCGGCTTGCAGGGTCTCGCCTGCGTCCTGGGCGAACGCCGAGATCGCGCGCTGCCTGCCCGGCAGGTGGCCCGCGGCCTGGCCCCAGACGGAGGCGACCAGGTGCGCGTCGGTCAGCCGGACGCCCAGGATGTCCTCGGCGTCCCCGCCCGGGTCGGCGCCGTCGGCGAGCAGGGTGAAGACCCGCAGCCGTTCGGCCGGGACGCGGCCTCGCCACAGCGCCGCTTCCTCCTCGTACTCGCGGATGAGTTCTCCCGCGTAAGAAGTGATGTAGCCGGTCATCGCCCGGGTCAGGCGGCGCACCTCGCTGATCAGCCGCTCTCCGGTCAGCTCCTTCTCGATCTCGGTGAGCAGGGCGTCCTGGGCCAGCGCGTGACAGGCCCAGACGGTGTTCAGGACGGTGTTGACCGCCACGCCCCGGTGCACGGACTGGCGAACGTTTTCCGTGGCGCTGCCGGATCGCGGCACCGACGGGACGCCCTGGTGCAGACCGACGAGCACGGTGAGCAGGCTGGCCTCGCAGCCCTCGCGTTCCGATCCGGTGGCCGTCGCGGGCGCCGGGTTCTTCCGCAGCCTGGCGGTGACGTCCTCCACGATGCGCTGTGCCGTCTGCGCGGCCCACCACGTGGCGGAGACTCCGATTTCCCGTTCCGCCACCGCGACCAGTTCGGGCGGGCTCAGGCGCTCCGCGGCGGGCTGCCCGGGGTCGGGGCGCAGCCCGGGGATCCAGGCCGAGGCCGCGGGATCGCCGCGCGGGCGCGGGGCCAGGTCGCGTCGGGTGGTCACCGCTGCCGCTTTCGTAGCGTGACGCCAACTGGCGGCCATTTTTTGGGAGACGGGCACAAGTTCCGCGGCGAACCCAGGGCCATAGTCGATCGTAGCTCAGGTCACGGTAACGGGCGCATACAGCGGAGGTCGTCATGGAACGTCACGAGGTCGAGACCCTTCTCGACATCTACTACCGAGCTTTGTCCGATCAGTCCGTGGACGCGATCCCGCTCGCCGCGGACGTCTCGTTCGCGGGGCCCCGGCTGGGTCCGCTCCACGGCGAGGCGGAGGTCAAGGCGATGCTGGAGCAGGTCTCCAAGCTTTTCCGCACGTTCACCATCACCCGCGGGTCCCAGGTCGTCGACGGCGACACCGCCGTGCTGTTCCTTGACTTCTCGCTGCCGGACGGCCGTCACTTCGAGCTCGCCGACGTGTTCACGCTGCGCGACGGTGCCTTCGCGTCGATCCGGCCGTTCTTCGATCCGGGCCTGCTGCAGGAACTTGGGATGGCGGGCCCGGCGTGACCCGGATCGACACCCATCAGCACGTCGTCCCGCCCGGCTACCCGGACTGGCTGCTGTCCCAGGGCCTGGACGCCGGCGGGATGGCCCCGCCCGCGTGGAGTGTCACGGCGGCGCTGGCCAGCATGGACGAGCTGAAGACGGCAGCCGGCGTCGTGTCGCTGTCCGCGCCTGGCGTGCACTTGACCGGGGACAGCGCGGAACCCGCCCCGCAGGCCCGGCAGTGGGCGCGCCGGGTGAACGAGTTCTCCGCCGAGGTCGTCAAGGACCGTCCCGAGCGGTTCGGGTTCTTCGCCACCCTGACCCTGCCAGACGTCCAGGGCGCGCTCGACGAGCTCGCCTACGCGCTCGACGTGCTCCAGGCCGACGGCGTAGTCTTGCCGGCCCAGGTCTACGGCCGCTATCTCGGCGACCCGCGGTTCGACGAGCTGTTTGACGAGCTGAACCGGCGCGGAGGAATCGTTTTCGTCCACCCGGCCGAGCTGCCGGCGGCCCCGGTCGAGGGCATCCCGCCGTTCGCGGTGGACTTCCTGCTCGACACCACCCGCGCCGCCCTAAACCTGGCCAGGACCGGGACGCTGGAACGGTGCCCCGATGTCCGCATTATCCTTTCCCACGGCGGCGGCTTCCTGCCCTACGCCGCTGCCCGCATGGCCCCGTTCGCCGGCGGTAAGGATCCGGCCCTCGGCCTGCGGCGGCTGCGCCGCTTCCACTTCGACATCGCGCTCTCCAGCCCGTCGGCCCTGCCCTCGCTTTTCGCGTTCGCTGACCCGGACCGCATCCTGTTCGGCAGTGACTTCCCGTTCCCGCCTCAGCCGGTGGTCACGGGCACGACCCGCACGTGGGAGAAGTTCGAGATCGAGGCCAGCCTGCGTCAGGCCGTCGACCGCGGCAACGCGGAGCGTCTCTTCCCGCGCTTCTCCGGTTCCCGGCCCCCGGTCTTCTCGTCTCCGCCTACCGTAAGGACA
>DASWUW010000939.1:0-4761 GCA_036406335.1 Trebonia sp. | reverse complement strand
AACGCGCCTATCTTCAAGGGCGATTCGGGGCAGTTCCTGAGCTTGACCAGTTCACACTACGGCGCGCACTCGGTCTTGAGCCAAACGACGCATCATGAACCGCCGAGACAGAACTGGTTCACGTCCTCTCAAACGGCAGGTCGCGACCCGACGACCACGGAAGACGCTGGTCGTCTTCTGCGAGGGAGAAAGGACGGAGCCGGAGTATCTTGACGCCCTCAAGCGGCAGCCGCCAGTGCGGGACGTGGCCGCCGTTGACCTTCGAGTCGAGACTGGGCAGGGCGGATCCGTGCCTCGGACTCTAGTAGCCATGGCCATCGATGCCCGCAGCAGAGCAGCCGAGGAAGAGGCAGAGATTGATGAGTTCTGGTGTGTCTTCGATGTCGAATGGCCTAGAAACCATCCAGGACTAGCAGATGCCATCCAGCAAGCCCGCGCGAACAGTATCAAACTTGCCATATCCAACCCATGTTTCGAGCTGTGGCTAATCCTGCACTTTCAAGATTACTCATCATGGCTGGATAATAACCAGGCGCGACGCCTACGCCGCCAACTTGACGGTTCCAGCGATAAGGGGCTGGATGCCGCAAAGTATATGCCCTTTGCCGCCGATGCCGCTCGGCGCGCTGCCGGACTGGACAAACGCCACCTCCAAGACGGCACAGTGTTCCCGCATAACAACCCCACCTCCGGAATGCACCGCCTTCTTGCAGCAGTTGAGCCGCCGGGCTGACTCCGCTCAGCGGCCGGTACCCGCCGTTTTGACGGGGGCCCGGGTTACCCTGCCGGGGTGATCACTGCACTGGCGGTGGAGAATTACCGGTCGCTGCGCCGGATGGTGCTGGCGACCGGCCGGCTGACCGTCGTCACCGGGGCGAACGGTAGCGGGAAGTCCAGCCTGTACCGGGCACTGCGGCTGCTGGCCGACTCGGCCCGCAACGGCGCGGTGGCGGCGCTGGCCCGGGAGGGCGGGCTGGAGTCGGCGATGTGGGCCGGCTCGCCGGACGAAGGGCGCTCGATGCGGCGGGGCCGGAGCCGCCCGCTGGTCCAGGGCGGCGCTCAGCGGCGCCTGCTGCTGGGCTTCGCCGGGGAAGAGTTCGGG
Source organism: Trebonia sp. (assembly GCA_036406335.1). GTDB lineage: Bacteria > Actinomycetota > Actinomycetes > Streptosporangiales > Streptosporangiaceae > Trebonia. The sequence continues at coordinate 3,659 of DASWUW010000939.1, read as the reverse complement.
TACGCGGTCGACCTGGGCGTGCCGCCGCCTGGCATGTCGATGTTCGGGTCGGACCCGGAGATCAAGGCCGAGTCGGTGTGGGCCGGGCCGGTGCTGCGGCCGGCCGCCGTCCTCGCCGAGCGCGGCGCGAGCGGCGCGGTCCGCATCCGGGCCGCCGACGGCGGCTGGGACCGGCCGCCGGGCTTCCTCAAGCCGTTCGACAGCATGCTCAGCGAGACCGCCGACCCCCAACGGGCCCCGGAACTGCTGGTCCTGCGCGAGCGGATCCGGTCCTGGCGGTTCTACGACCACCTGCGGACCGACGCGCAGGCCCCGGCGCGCACGGCCCCCGTCGGCACCCGCACCCCCGTGCTGAGTCACGACGGCGCCGACCTGGCCGCCGCGCTGCAGACGATCCGCGAGAACGGCGACGCGGGGGCGCTGGACGAAGCGGTCGGCCACGCCTTCCCCGGCAGCCGCATCGAGATCACCGCGCCCGGCGGCCGGTTCGAGCTGGCCCTGCGCCAGCCGGGCCTGCTGCGGCCGCTGCGAGCCGCTGAGCTCTCGGACGGAACGCTGCGCTACCTGCTGTGGGCGGCGGCCCTGCTGACGCCCCGGCCACCCGAGCTGCTTGTGCTGAACGAGCCGGAAACAAGCCTGCACCCGGACCTGATCGGGCCGCTGGCCGCCCTCATCGTCACTGCCTCGGCCAAGACCCAGGTCATCGTCGTCACCCCTGCCCAGCCGCTGGTCACCGCGCTCCGCGACGGTCCGGCCCGGGTGCTGCAGCTGATCAAGGAGAACGGCCGGACCCTCCTCGACGGCCAGGGCATCCTCGACGAGCCGGCCTGGCACTGGCCCAGCCGCTGAGCGGCGGCCCGGCACCGCGCTGAACGGCGGCCTCTGCGATTAGTGCAGGAATCTTTTTATATCAAGGAAACGCGTTATAGCACTATTTTCAATATCACCGATGACGAACTGGACGTTTTTCCGGTGGTGGGGCCGGTGGCGCCGCAGGCTTCTTCGGCACCCGTTATCTCGATGGTGATCCCGTCTTCTTGGTAAGAGACCTCGATGTGCTGCCCGTCGCTCACGACTGCCCCCACGCACTAGCGGAGTTCGAGGCGTCCGCGGTGCTCACAACGGCATAAACGATCTTTCGGCCGCAGTGCCAGAAGAAGCCCCATTGCTGGCTTAGTTCGTCTACGAGGCTCAGGCCGCGCCCGTTGACCGCATCAGGACCGCTAGCCGCTAGGACCGGCGCCAGCGGAGAGGAATCGGCGACCTCGATCAGTAGACGCTGGTTATTGAACCAGCGCAGGGACAGATCGATACCGAGGATGCCGTTTGCGTTTTCCGCCATGGCATAATACGCATTGGTCACTAGCTCGCTCACGATCAGGATAGCGGTATCGATCGTGTCGGTGCTGACGGCCTGGCAGTTGCCCAGAAACCGGCGGGTTACCCCGCGCGCCTTCTCTGGCGACCTGAGTTCCACGGGCAGAAAATCAGCCCACGCCGCTTTGGGGCGAGGCTGCAACGGCGTCTGCCTCAGGGCCGCCGAGCCGAATACGGGCTGTTCGAGACGCGCGCCCCTGTTACCAGTGACACGTACAGGTAGCTCTGCGCCTATTGCTATTCTCATGTCTGCCTTATGTGCGGGTAGCGGCTTTCGGAGGTGCGCGCCCCGCCTATTTCGTTTCGGTGTGCTAAACGAAGCGATCTCGGCAACAATGGCGGGCAAGACCTAGCGTTGCACGCCGTGCAGCCATTATGGTGTGTGCAGCAACGATTACCCACTGGACTGGCACGACGTGCGCGGAAGGTTGCACAATGACAGCACAGGAAGATGATGAAAATCGCCCCGGACGACGCCTGGGCAGGAAGCTTCGGGAGGCACGGATAACCGCCGGTTACCGCAGCCAGGAGGAGTTCAGCACAGTGCTGCGCATAGATCGCACGGCGATCTCCCGGATCGAAAGCGGAAATCGGCATATAAATGCTGACCTGCTGCGCAAATGGTGTGAATCGACCCACGTGGACTTCGAGCTGTACGAAGCGTCGGCCCGTCTTGCCTGGGTGGCTGACGCTAACCCGGTGCCGGTCTGGTTCGAGGATTTCTTCCGCGCCCAGGTACTGGCGCACACGATCCGGACGTGGCACCCGATCATCGTCCCCGGACCACTTCAGACCCCCGACTACGCGCGTGCGCTGCACGAGGGTGCCGGGGTACCTGACGGGCTGATAGACGAACGCGTGGCCGCGCGCATCGACTTGCAACAGCGGACGATCGAACGTCAGCCTGTGCCGGTCAACCTTCTGGCGGTCATGGATGAAGTTGTGCTCCATCGTCAGGTGGGGACAGAAGAGATCAGGCACGGTCAGCTCCTGCACTTGGCCGAGCTAGGCAAGCGGAAGCACGTCAGAATACAGATCGTGCCCGCTAGTCACGGGGCCAATGCCGGACACATCGGGGCGTTTACCATCGCGGAGCTTGAAGAGGCCGATGTGATGCTGATGGACGCCGTAGAAGACGTGACCACCGACAAGCGGACGGCGATAAGGGCAGGTCTGTCGATCTTCGACCAGGTACGATGGGCAGCACTTTCAGGCCCGGAGAGCCTAGAACTGATCATGAAGGTGGCAGAGTCATGCAAACCATGAGTGCTGCTCCGTGGCGCAAGTCCAGCTACAGCGCCAACGGTGGCCAGAACTGCGTAGAGGTGGCCGATACTGCGAGCGTCGTCCTAGTGCGGGACACCACGAACCGCGGCAGCGGAATGCTGGCGTTCGCGGCCGACGCCTGGCAGGCGTTCCTGACGACGCTCCGCTAGACGCGCAGTCAGACCTGGACGATGGGCCGTTGCCTATGACCGGTCCCCTGTCCTTCCAGTTTGCGAGCTGGAAGGATGGAGTAGTCGATAGCCCGCTGCCCTCACCGGAGAGTGGAGCACGTCGGGCCAAGTGAAGATCAGGTCTCTGAGCTGATCCTTGCCAAGTGGAAAGCCAGCCTCCACGAGCGCCACCGCGTAGCCCTGGCGCTGGCATAAGACCTCAAGACGGTCGCCCGTACCTGAGTTGTCGGTCCGCTGTGGGCGGTGACCGGCGGGCGCGGTCGCCACCGCACCCGTCGCCGTTCGTCCTTACTCGAAATCAGGCAGATTGAGCTCCTGGTCAACCAGGTCGAACATCTCGTCGTCGGTGACCGGGTCGAAGCTGGCATCGGTGTCGGCCGGGCCGCTGTCCGGGGTGCGCAGGGAGCGCGCGACGGCCTCCAGGCGGCCGGTGATCCTGATCTTCTCTTCGTCCTCCCAGCCTGCCCCGGTGATGACCGCCTCGAGCTTCTTGAGCTCGTCCATGACCGAGGCGAAGTCGGCCTGATTGCCGGCCACCAGGCTGCGCAGGTACTGGGCCAGCGCGAGCGGGGTGGGGTGGTCGTAGACCAGGGTGGCGGGCAGGTCGAGGCCGGCGGCGGCGGCGAGCTGGCCCCGGAACTCCACCGCGGTGACGGAGTCGAATCCGAGGTCCTTGAACGCGCGGCCCGGTTCGACCGCCTGGCGGCCGGCGTGGCCGAGTACCGCCGCCGCGTGGTCCCGGACCAGGTCGGTGAGCAGCTGCTGCTGGCCGGCGGCGGGCAGCCCGGCCAGCCGGGCGGCTAGCTCGGAGCCGGCCCGGGGACC
>DASWUW010000938.1:0-4387 GCA_036406335.1 Trebonia sp. | reverse complement strand
CCGCTCCGCATAGCCCGCACGTTCCAGGTAGTCCATCGTGTTGAGCATGGTGGTCTTGTCCAGGTCGGCCAGCCGGGCCAGTTCGATCTGGGTGTACTGCCCGCTCATCGCGTGCGCTAGCACGCAGTACTCGCGCGGCGTGATCCCGATCTCGGCAAAGGCCGCGTTCATCCGGGTGGCAAGGACGTGCGCGGTGTGGTTGAACAGGAAGCTGAGGTCGATCACCTGTCGCCCCGGAATGGGGCCCGCCGTGACCGGTCCCGCTTCGGCCGGGCCTGCTGCGAAGGTCATGTCCGCATGCTACGTCTGTATCTAGATGATTTTTTAGTGGACGTCTTGCCGCCGCCGCGGGTTAGCCCTGGTAGCCCCGGATCTCCACGTCCACGGTGACCGGGAACGGGTCCGGCAGCGCGGCGACGCGTTCCGCCAGGTCGGCCGGGGCGATGTGCCGGGCGCTGGGGCCCATCGCGACCAGGCGGGTGAGGTCCGGGTGGCCTAGCAGCAGCTGGTAGCGCACGGCGGTCATCTCCGGGCCGGCGTAATCGCGGTAGGCCCGGGCGAGCCGCTCCGTCTTGTGCCCGTCGATGCCGATCAGCCCGAGCGCCGGGCGCAGTTCCCGCTGATGGCCCGGCGCCGGGGTGGCCACGATCAGCGCGCCGCCGGGAGCGAGCACCCGGCGGATTTCGGCCGCGTTGCGCGGCCCGAAGACGCTCAGCACCAGGGCGGCCGCGCCGTCCGCGAGCGGCAGGTGCTGCCAGGCGTCGGCGCCGAGGGCCGCCGCCCGGGGATGGGCCCGGGCGGCCCGGCGCAGCGCGGGCGCGGACAGGTCGATGCCCGCGCCCGAACGCTGCGGGAGCGCGTCCAGCACCGCCGCCAGGTAGTAGCCGGTGCCGCCGGCCAGGTCGAGCACCAGGCCAGGCGGTGCAGGCTCCCGGTCGAGGCGCGCGGCGAGCCCGGCGACAGCGTCGGCTACCGGCTGGTAGTGGCCGCCGCCGAGGAACTCCTCGCGCGCCAGGACCATCGCGGCGCTGTCCCCGGTTCCCGGGCCGCCGCGCCCGGCGACCAGGCTGACGTAGCCCTGACGGGCGATGTTGAAGCTGTGCCCGCGCTCGCAGCGGACCTCACCGTCGCCCAGCTGGACCGGGCTGGCGCAGACCGGGCAGCGCACGGCGGCCATGACCGTGCTGAGCGCGGCCACCGGCCGGTCAGCCAGCCTGCGGCAGCATGCTGCGGTAGACGGCGATCAGCGCGGACTTCTGGTCCTCGGCTAGCCGCTGGTCGGCCCGGATGGCCCGCTCGGTCTCCGGAACGCCCGGCTCTCCAGCCGCATCGGCGGCGGGACCCGTGTCGGACCCGGACGCCAGCGCGTCGATCAGGCCCGCCTGGGTGAGCAGGGTCTCGGCGGACAGGTTGAGTGCGTCCGAGATCGCCCGCAGCACCCGGACCGAGGGCTGGTGCAGGCCGCGCTCGATCTGGCTCAGGTAGGGGTTGGACAAGCTGGTCAGCTCCGCGAGCTGCCGGAGGGACAGGTTGGCCTTCTTGCGCTGCTCGCGGATGAACGCGCCCAGCGACTCCCGCCGTGCCTCCCACCCGTCGGGCATGGCACCCCTCCTTCCGTTCGCACGGTAAGCATCGCAAACTATAGTGCGCGGCGCCGCCGGGCGGCTGGCCCGGGGCGCCGCGCACCGGCGTCTCGCCTGCGGTTACTCGGCGGCCGGGGTGTCCCCGGCGTGGGTGTCGGTCGCGGGTGTGTCTCCGGCGAGCGTGTCCGCGGCGGGGACGTCCGTGGCGGGCACGTCCGAGACCGGGCTGACCGCCAGGAGATCGGCCGGGTCAACCGCGGCCGGGTCGACTGGGTCAATCGGGGCAACCTCGACCGGGACCGTCTCGATCACGGCGGCGGTAACCGGGGCTACCTCGACCGGGGCTACTTCAACCGGGACCAGGTCAACCGGGACCGTGTCAACCGGGGCAGCAGTCACCGAGGCGGGGACGGCGGGGGCCGCCGGGTGGCCGCCGCGCACCGCGGAGACTACCTTGACCAGCTCACGGGCGAACCGGCGCTGCTCCGCCAGCAGCTGGCCGGCGAAGTCGCGGGCAGCGGTCCGCAGGGGCTCGGTCTCCGGCAGCCGGGGGCGCGGGGGGAGCTGGTCGGCCCGCGGCAGGGTCGGGATCTTCTCCGCCAGCTGGCCGGCGGGCAGGTTCGCGGCTGCCGCGGACACGGTTCCGGCGACCTTCTTGGCCGTTGCCACCGTCAGTTCCTGGCCCTTGCGGGCGGCGCCGAGCGCCTGGCCCCGCAGTCCTTCGGTCATGTTCTCGGTCATGGTGCCTCCTCGGCAGGTTGATACTGCTAACTATACCAAGCGGGCTTGAAATGTCAAGCGCGATGCTTGGTAAGTGCAGCACAGGTTGGTTAACTCTTGAGCAGGGGCCCCGCCCGTATCGCGGAAGGTCGCGTCGGGATAGCGTGTCCAGACCAAAACTTCAGCAGCTTCGGAGAACCTCGGAGGGCCGTCACCCGATGCGCGTCATCATGCTGGGTCCGCCAGGTGCGGGGAAGGGCACGCAGAGCGAGCTGATCGCCAGCCGCTACGATGTGCCGCACATTTCCAGCGGCGAGATCTTCCGCGAAGAGGTCGCCCGGAAGTCGCCGCTCGGGGACACGCTGCGCGGCTATCTCGAAGCGGGCGACCTGGTCCCCGATGACCTGGTCCTCAGCCTGATCATGGACCGGGTGGCGGACGCGGCGGAGAACCGCGGCGGCTACGTGCTGGACGGTTTCCCGCGCACGGTGCCGCAGGCCGAGGCGGCCGCGGGCGCCGCCCGCGAGGCGAAGGCGAGCGCCCAGGCCGTCCTCTACCTCGACGCGCCGGTAGAAGTCCTGGTCGACCGGCTGGCCGACCGCGGCGAGGGCCGGGCGGACGACGCGCAGGAGGTCGTCCGGCACCGCCTCGAGGTCTACGCCGGGCGGACCAAGCCGCTGCTCGACTACTACTCCGGCCGCGGGCTCCTGACCCAAATCGACGCCGAGCCCGTGGTCGACACGGTGAGCCAGCAGATTTTCCAGGCCCTGGACCAGCTGGACGGCTAGTACGGCCCGCCCGTGCCCGGCAGCCCGCCCGTGCCCGGCAGGCTGAGCAGCAGCACGTCGAGCACCGGGCGGTCCGGACCGTCGCCGTGCACCCGCGCCACCCGGCGCCAGCCCCAGGACCGCAACGCGTTCTGCGCCGCCCCGGCACCCGGCGGCACCAGCAGCGTCGCCCGTTCCTCGGTCCGGCCGCCGAGCAGCCGGTCGTGCAGATCCCGGCCGATCCCCTGGCGCCGCCAGGACGCGCGCACCAGCAGGTCGGTCAGTGCGAAGGTGCGGCCCGGATGCTCGTCGGTGACCGCGGACGGCAGCGGCGTGGTCAGGTCGCGCCACCAGGAGGTCGAGGGGCGCAGCGTCATTCCCGCGGCGTAGCCGACCAGGAAGCCGCCGTGCCGGGCCTCGGCCAGGGCGAAGCCGGGCTGCCGCCGCCGCACCCGGGCCTGGCGGGCGGCCGCCGGGTCGTCCGGGTTCCCGTAGACCTCCCCGGCCAGCCCGAGCAGGTCTTCCTCCCGCTCGGCGGCACCGGGCCCGTCGAGCAGCCGGTAGGCGATGCCGGGGGCGGACAAGCGAACCTCCCTCGTCAGGCGACGTCCCGGCACACCTTACGGCGTCCCGCCGCCCGCTCCGTCGCGTCCCGCCGGCTCGCTCCGTCGTGTCCCGCCGCCTGCCGCCGCGGCCGCGGATCCCGCGATGTGCCCCCAGACGCCCGGTTAATGCGGTAGATCCTGGAATGTGAACCGGCGATGGGGAGTACTGGCAGCCGCGGCCGCCGTCACCGCGCTCGCGGCGTGCTCCGGTCCGGTCACCGCGCCGGGCAGCGCCTACGCGAGCCACGCGGCCGCCGTCAGCAGTCCGGCCGGGACCGGGACGGCCGGGACCGGTCCGGCCGGCCGCTCCGGTCCGGCCGGTTCCGCCCGCCCGCCGGTGCTGGCCGCGCTGACCCGCGCGCCGTCGCCCGCGGTCTCCGTGCTCGCGGCTACCGCGCCCGCGCTGCTCACGGCGCAACTCGCGCTGACGCTGTTCCGCTCCGCCCCTGTCGTGGTCGTGGCCAGCCCCGGCGGCCAGACGCTGCGGACCGCGGCGCAGGCCGCCGCCGCGGTGCACGCCCCGCTGCTCCTCGACAGCGACAGCGACAGCGGCAGCGGTGCCGCTGCCAGCGGTTCCGCGGCCGGGGCCGGCGCCGCTCAGCTCGCCGCGTCCCTGCGGAAGCTGCACCCGGCGGTGGTCCTCGCCGTGGGCGTGCCGTCGGCCGGACGCCGGGCGCTGGCCGCCCAGCTGCCCGGCGTCCGGCTGGTCACG
>DASWUW010000937.1:0-12327 GCA_036406335.1 Trebonia sp. | reverse complement strand
TGGCTGTCGACTGTGCTGGTCGTCAGCGCGATCGCGGTCGCCGTCATCGTCAGCGGCGGGGCCGCCGCTGAGCCGCTGGAACGGCTGATCAAGCAGGAAGCGGACCAAATGACCGACGGCGCGACCGCCGCGTAGCGGGCGCCCTGCGGTTAAATCACCGATGTTCGGATTCTGCTCGGCGAGGCTTCGCTCGGGAACAGCGCGCAAAATGGGGAGCGGAGCGAGTGACGAGTCTGCGGGGTCCGCTGGCCGGGCGGCGGATGAACGGGGGAAACGGGTGACGGAACCACAGCTGAGCGCGCTGACCGCGGCCGCCGCGCTTCGCGGCGTGACCTTCGGCATCGGGGAGGGCAGGCTGGTCGCGCTGCGCGGCCGGTCAGGTTCGGGCAAGACCACGTTGCTCAATGTCGTGGGCGGGCTCGACTCCCCGGACGGCGGCACCGTGCAGGTCGCCGGGCAGGACGTGACCGGCATGAGCGAGCGGAACCGGATGCGGCTGCGGAGGGAGACCGTGGCCTACATCTTCCAGTCCTTCGGCCTGCTGCCGGTGCTCTCGGCGGCCGAGAACGTCGGCGTCCCGCTGCGGATCGCCGGCGTCGCCCCGCGCGAGCGCGAGGAGCGCGTCGCCCTGATGCTGTCGATGGTCGGCCTCAGCGACCACGCGCGGCAGCGGCCCGGCGAGCTCTCCGGCGGCCAGCAGCAGCGTGTCGCCATCGCCCGCGCGCTGGCGAGCAGGCCGAAGCTGCTCCTCGCGGACGAGCCCACCGGCCAGCTCGACCAGGAGACCGGGAAACAGATCATGCGCCTGCTCCGCGCGGTGGTCCGCTCCGAGGGCGTCACCGCCCTGGTCGCCACCCACGACCCGGTCCTGATCGGCCTCGCCGACGAGGTTTTCCAGTTGCAGGACGGCAAGATCGCCGCCAGCTAGCGCAAGCCGTAGCGTTCCCGCAGCCGGTCCGTGACCCGCTCGAACGGCTCGCGCGGCAGGGCCGCCGCTTCCCGGCGCATCCCGCCCTCGTGCACCCGGATCACCCGGTCCAGGTTGACCCAGGACGGCCGGTGCTCGCCGTCCCACCCGCCCGCGCCGACGGACACGAAGTCACCCTCGCCGTCGTGGTCCTTGCTGGTCAGCTGGACCGCCAGGTAGGTGCCGGCCGACTCTGCGGCCACCACGAGCACCGGCCGGTCCTTGCCCCGCCCGTCGTTCTCCTCGAACGGCACCCAGGTCCAGACGATCTCGCCGGGATCCGGGGTCCCGTCGGTCTGCGGCGAGTAGCCCGTCCGCACCCGTCCGACGCGGTGCGGATCGACCTCCACGGTGGCGTCGGGCCCGAACTCGCCCGGCGAGCCCCCCGCGCCCGCGGCGGACGCCCGCGCCCGCTCCCGGGCCGGGTGAGCGGGCGACGGTGCCCCGCCCTGGCGGCGGCCGCCCGACATCGCGTCGGACACGGCCTTGATCAGATCACCCAGCAACCCCATGCCGCCACAATAACCGGACTGATCCCGTTCCGCGGACAGGCAGAATAGTCCAATGGATCTGCACCTGAATGGCAAGGTCATGCTTATCACCGGCGGGACCGACGGGCTGGGTGCGGCACTCGCGGTCCGCCTCGTGGAGGAGGGGGCCCGGGTCGCGGTCTGCGGGCGGGATCCCGGCCGGCTGGCCGCCACCGAGCAGCGGCTGCGGGACGCCGGAGGCGACGTACTAGCGGTGCAGGCCGATGTCACGCACCTGGCTGACCTGGAACGTTTTGTTGACGGGGCCGTCGACCGGTGGGGCCGCCTCGACGGCCTGGTGAACAATGCGGGCAAGAGCTCTGGGGGACGGATCGATCAGGTCTCCGACGACGACTGGATCGCCGACCTCAACCTCAAGGTGCTGGCCGCCGTTCGCTGCACCCGGCTGACCGTGCCGCACCTGACCGCGGCGGGTGGCGGCGCCATCGTCAACGTGCTGAACACAGGGGCCAAGGCCGCGGGGGCCGGGTCGTTGCCGACGACCGCCTCCCGGGCTGCTGGCCTGGCGATCACCAAGGCTGCGTCCAAAGATCTCGGCGGGCACGGCATCCGGGTTAACGCCGTGCTCATCGGCCTGGTCGAAAGTGGCCAGTGGCAGCGGCGCGCCGACGCGGCAGGCCAGTCGGAGGAGGATCTGTACCGCCAGATGGCCAGGAACACCGATATCCCGCTAGGCCGGGTCGGCCGGGCCGAAGAGTTCGCCGACCTGGCGGCTTATCTCCTGTCCGACCGTTCCTCCTACGTGACCGGCTCGGCCGTCAACCTGGACGGGGGAAGCAGCCCGGCCCTGTGATCGGTTACTACGTCCATCACCAGGGGCTCGGGCACCTGACGAGGGCAACGGAGATCTCGCGCCGGCTGCGCCAGCCGGTCACGGTGCTTTCTTCCCTGCCGCGTCCGACGCGAATCGAGCCTTTCGCCGGATGGGTCGAGCTGGCTCGGGACGAAGCCGGCCGCTTTTGCCCGGATCTGGACGCGGGCGGCGTCCTGCACTACGCGCCGCTCCGGTGTGCGGGCCACACCGCGCGGATGGGACAGATCGCCCGCTGGGTGACGGACCACGCTCCCCGGCTGATCGTGGTCGACGTCTCGGTAGAGGTCAGCGTGCTATGCCGGGTTCTGGGCACGCCGGTCCTGGTCGTCGCGCTCCCCGGGGTCCGCGACGACCCGGCCCACCTGCTCGGCTACCGGCTCGCGAGCCACATCCTGGCGCCGTGGCCCCGCCAGGTCTACCAGCCCGCGCACCTGCGCGAGTTCGACGGCAAGTGCAGCTACGTCGGTGCTTTCTCTCGCTTCGACGACTGTTCGCAACTGCCGCCGACCGGTGACCGGCAGGTACTGGCCCTGTTTGGTGCCGGAGGATCGCAGATCGGGCCCGGTGCACTGCGGGCCGCCCAGCGGTCCACCCCGGGCTGGACCTGGATCACGGCCGGCGGAGCCGGCCTGACGTGGACCGAGGACGTATGGCCGCAGCTGCAAGGCAGCGATGTGGTCATCACCCACGGAGGCCAGAACGCGCTGGCCGAGGTGGCTGCGGCGCGCCGCCCGGCGGTCATCGTGCCTCAGGCCCGGCCCTTCGACGAGCAGGTATCCAGCTCGCAGGCGCTGCTGCAAGCGGGGATCGCTCAAGTCTGTCTCCGCTGGCCCGCGCCCGGCCGGTGGGACCACCTGCTGACTGCGGCGGTGCGCAGGGGCGGTGATCAGTGGTCCCGGTGGAACGACGGCCACGGCGCCGCCCGGGCCGCGGAAGTCGTCAGCCGGTGCGCCGGGGATGATTAACGCGTGATCCTGCATGTAATCGTCGGTCCGGACCGGCACGGAGTGGTCGCGCACAGTCAGCTGGTCGCGGCCGCCTGCGGGCACGAAGTGCTGCGGGCGGCGACTGCTGGCGACATCAGCCGGGACCAGCTCAGCGGAGCTGAGGTCGTTCACCTGGGGTTCACTGACCGCCTGTTCGGCGACACCATGGAGCGGGCCGTGGAAACGCTGGCCAGCCTTGCTGCCGAGGCAAGGGCGGTCGGCGCGGGCCTGTCGCTGACCTTGCATGACGTCCCGTACGACGACAGTCCGCTGCAGCAGCGCAGGCGTAACGGCTACCGGCAGGTCATCGCGCTGGCTCGTGGCATCGTGGTAAACAGCCAGGTAGAGCTGGAGCTGGTCCAGGACGAGGCCGAGCTGGTGCATTCGCTCCGGGTAGTCCCCTTGCCGGTCCTGACCGCCGTGCGGGCTCACCGCGCCGACTCGGGCGAGGCCGCCGGCCGTACCGGGCCGGCTCAGGTAGGCGTCCTGGGTTTCCTGTACCCCGACCGCGGTTACGAGTCCGTCATAGACGCCGTCCCCGGCGCAAGCCGGGTCCTCGCCATCGGCCAGCCAGCCCGCGGCCACGAAAACCTTCCGGCGAAGTACGCCGCCCGGGCGGCCCAGCGCGGCATCTCGTGGGAAGTGACCGGATACGTTCCCGATGAGCAGCTGGCCGGCGTCCTGGCCGCCGTTGCCGTACCAGTGGCCCCCAACCGCCGGGTCACCGCCTCCGCCTCGGTTAACGCCTGGAACGGGCACGGGCGGCGGGTGCTCGTGCCCGACAGCCCGCTCGGCCGGGAACTGAACCGCACCCGTCCCGGCCACGTCCTGCTGTATGACCCGGACGACCCGGCCGCCCTCACGTCCGCGCTCGCGGATGCCCTCGCTGACCCGGCGCTGACCTACCTGCCGCCGGATGCGCACGGGGGCCCCACGGTGGACCTGGTGGCGCAGCTCTACCGGGAGCACCTGGACAGCTGCCGCCGGCCCCGGCTGATTAGCGTCGGGGCCGGGAAGGTGGTGGTGCCCGGTAACCGCTGGGACCTGCTTGCCCGGCGCCGGACCGTGGTCCAGCCGCTGGTCAGCTTGGTGATCCCCTACTACCAGAACCAGTCCGGGCTGGACCTGGTGCTAGCGGCCCTTAGCCGCCAGCGCTTCCCGCGGGAACGCCTTGAGGTGGTGGTGGCGGATGACGGGTCCGCACAGGCACCTGAGGTAACGGCAGCCGGCCGTACCCAGGTCCGCGTAGTCCGGCAGGAGAACCGGGGGTTCCGGGCCGCGGCCGCCCGGAATCTGGGGGCCGCCTGCGCCGGCGGGGAGGTGCTGCTGTTCCTGGACGGCGATACCGTCCCGGAGCCGGACTTCGTCCGGCGCCTCGCCCGGCTGCCGGCCAGCTGCCCGGACGTTATCGCCGTAGGACGGCGACGTCATGCCCGCCTGTCGGGGTGGACGCCGGCCCACGTCAGCGACTGGTTCGCGGGCCGGCTACGCCCGGACGAGCTGCCTGAACCAGCCTGGCTGCGCCAGGCGTACCAGCGGTCAGGCAACCTTCGACTGGTAGACCAGCGCTCCTACCGGTACCTGATCAGCGCGGTCCTGGGCCTGAGCCGGTCGTTGTTCGAAGAGCTGGGCGGCTTTGATGAGCGCTTTGTGAGCTACGGCGGGGAGGACTGGGAACTAGCGCACCGTGGTTACACCGCCGGCGCTGTGTTCGCGCACGTGCGCCGGGCGGTCGCCTGGCACGACGGGCCCGACTGGGCGCAGCGGCCGGATGAGCAAGACGCCAAGAATGCCGAGACCGTTACGCTGTCCCGGCTGCTTCCCGACCCGGCGGCCCGAGGGCGCGGCCAGTGGTTTCCCTACCCGTCGGTCCTGGTTTTCGCACCCCGTCTCGGGACGTCGGAGGTCCTGGCCCTGGCTCGTTCGGCTTTTGCGGCGCAGGTGGACTGCGGAGTGTGGGCAGACGAGGGTCCCGCGCGCGAGCTGGCTGACCCGCGGGTGCACAGCGGCGACCCGGCGCCCGACGTCTGGGCCCGGGCGGGATTCACGGCGCGCCTGACGGCGGTTGCCGACCTGAGCGCCCTGCCCCGCTGGTGCGAGCTGGCCGATCAGCACGGTACCGTGCGCGCCGGCCCCGTTACCGTCCAGTCGTCCCGGGCCCGTAACCGGTCCCGGCGGTACGCGGCGGCGGCCGGCACCGACGAAGGGTCGCTGGCCGCCTACCTGTTCGGCGGGCGAGACTATCCGGAACCACGCGTTCTGGACACTTCCAGCCTCGAACGACTACTGCCCAGGCTTTAACGAGCGCCGTCCGCCGCCTAGCCGGTGCGGCGCTCGTACACTCCGACTTCCGTGCCCACCCAGGACGCGCCGATGCCGGCGAAAGTAGCCAGCACCTTGTCGTGCGACCAGTCTTCCTCGACGTGGACCTCGTACGGATTGCCCTCGATGGGCTGCTGCGGGTAGTGCACGACGGGGATGGACAGGAAGACCGCGCGCCGCGCCGCCTCGCCGCACCGGCGCCATACCTCCTGAGCCTCGTCAGCGGTCATATGCTCGGCGACATCGCCCAGAATGACGACATCAGCCGCCGGGATCGGAACGCTGCGCACGTCACCGATGATGAGCTCGTCGTAGTAATCACGCAGCCGGTAGGTGTGTACGTAAGGCTCCCAGACCTCGATGCCCACGATGCGCTTTACATTCGGCCCGGCCAGCAGTTTGGCGTACGTCCCGACGCCCGGGCCCACGTCGACGACGGCCAGCGGGCCCGCTGAGGCCAGCAAACCGACTCGCTCTTTTATCCACGACTTACCTTCGTCGGAGCTCATGGGCATAGTTACTCCTGGCTTGTGGTCGCCCACGTGCTGAGCAGCATGGGAGTAGCGGCTGAAGCCTGGTTCCGTTCCTGTTCCTCCCGCAGTCGTCGCTCGAACGTCTCCATGCCGATCTCTTCGGCAGTGGCGACGCCGGTGCTGACGATGAGCGGCGCGGCGATACGCATGTTTTCCACTACCGCGGCGATGCCGACCGGATCGTCGGGGCCGAAGTGCGGCTGGATCCCGATCGTCCCGAGCGGGCGCAGCCCGGCCTCCTGGACCACGGCTCGCAGCCGAGGGCCGAGGGTGGAGATCCCGGCCTTGGCGAACGCCTCCACTAGCCATGACCTGATCTGGGTGGTGAACGGGGTGTCCGGCAGCCACCGGATCGTGGAAACGTCCACTTCTACCGGCACGACCAGCCCGCCGGGGCGCAGCACCGTTGCCTGCTGCCGGAGCAGCGCGGCCGGGTCGGGAGCCCACATCAGCACCAGCCGCTCCACGATCGCGTCGAAAGGCCCGCCTGGTGCCGGTTCGTGGAGGTCGCCCTCCTCGAACCGCACCCGGCTCAGGCCGCGTTGCCCGGCCCGGAACCGAGCCCGGTCAAGTGCCTCCCGGGACCGGTCGACGCCGACCACGGAGCCGCTGGGCCCCACCATGTCGGCGACTACGAAGGATACGTCCCCGGCCCCGCAGCCCAGGTCCAGCACCCGCATGCCGGGCCGGATGCCGGCATGGGCGAAAATCATCCGCGTCGCCGCGGCCATCGCCGTGCCCTGCGCTTCGAGGCGGGTCAGCTCGTCGTCGCCGACACCGCTGCCAAACTGGTAACCGGGCTCGCCGTCAACCATCGCGTACTCCCTCGCTAGGCCTGCAGCGATTATCGCCCTCCTGGGTATGACGGTTTCACCGGGACCCACGGTGACGGCTCCGCCCGAGACTTACCGCGGGTGCAGGCCGTTCGGCCCGGCATCGCGGGACAGCTTCCAGCGGGGCATCTGGTAGGCGAGCCAGCCGACCAGGCCGGCCCCGGCGAAGTAGCACGCTCCCCACCAGTGCCCGGAAGCGCAGAAGACGGATCCCAGGATCACCAGCCAGACGGCGACCAGTATGCGTAGGCGCGCGACGATCTTGGCCGGCGGCCGCTTGGCTCCGCCTGCCTGCTGCCCGGTCGACTCGTTCATCAGAACGCCTCCTTGTGCTCCAGCGCCGGCTGCCCGGCCGTCTAGGTCTCAACTCTCGCTTTCAGAAAGCGGGAAATCGACCGTGGGGACACCCGAACCGGAGGTACGGCTAGCACGGTCCGGGAGACGGGATGCGCGCTGGCCGAAAGTGCGGGAGACCCGGCCTTTTACCCGGTCATCGTCATTTGTCAGCGGATCGGTGCGTTCGCGCGGAATAATACGGCGGTTGTTCGCTGGAATTACCAGATAATGTTGCCCGCTATCCGGGCAGGAAGCAGGTTCGCGATGATGAGAACATGGCGCCGGGCTGCGGGGGCGGCTGTTGCCGGCGCGCTGGTGCTCAGTGCTTCGCTGGCGGCGGCCGGGCAGGCCCAGGCCGCCGGGCCGACGATCTCCGTCGCCGCGTCGACCAATCTCCCGCTGGTCACCCGGGACGCCCTGGTCCTGTACCAGGACGGGGCCTACGCGAGCGCGAAGATTCACGGCACCATCTCGGGGGCGGTCGCGGGAGAGGTCGCCCGGCTGTACGCCCAGCCGTTTCCGTACAAGAAGGCCGCCACGGCGGTCGCCGCGGTCACGGTCAAGGCGGGTAAGGTCCCGTACTCGTTTACCGTCTCGCCGTCTCTGGCGACGCGCTACCGGGTCAAGCTGTTCACCAGCAAGACCGCGGCCGCGCCGGTGGCCGCGTCGGGCCTGCAGAACGTGTACGTCACCCTCGCCAACGTCGGGACCGGCTTGAAGGCCTGCGGTCGGCCGACCTGCAACGAGACGATCACCCTGACGACCAAGGTGCCGCCCTCGGCGTTCAGCACGGAGCGGGCGAAGCCGGTGTCGGCCTACTTCGGGCTCAGCCTGTCGAAGAGCGGCACGCCCAAGCCGCCGGCCACTCTCATCCGGAACGGCGGGAAGGCGCGGGTCAGCAAGCCGACGCGGCTGTCAGCCACCCAGTACCGGTTCACGGTCAAGTTCACGTTCACCGTCGGCAACGACGGCTACCAGTTTTTCTGGAACGAGTGCTCGAAGGACACCCTGACCAAGGACGGCATCGGCCTGCCCGGTACCCACAGCTGCGGGGCCGGCAAGGTGGCCGCATCGACCCTCTATCTGGGCTAACGGCCGGAACTGAGTAAGGCGCAGCTGGCCGGTTTCCGGCCGGCCGGCTGCGTGCCGCTCGCGGGTAACGGGCCCGTAAACCGCCGCTATTTAATGATAATGTGCCGTTCTGGCACCCGGATGAGGCTTGCTCGCTCGCAGCGGCTTCAGGTGTTCGACGGCAGGGCCAATTCACCGAAGCTGGGGTCGGAAGGGAACACTGATGGCTGGTAGGCGTCCGGGCGTCCAGGCGGCTGCGGAGGAGCCGGTCATGGACAGGCAGGACCGGCTCAAGCCCGATGCGATCGGGATCGCCCAGGCCACCGTGATCGGCATGGCCACGTCTGCCCCGGCGGCTACGGTCGCGATCTCGCTCGCCGCGATCGCGGCGACGACGGCGTACAGCAGCGGCATCGTTCTGCTGATCGCGGCGGTCCCCATGCTGATCATCGCGAACGCTTACCGCCGGCTGAACCTGTGGAGCGCCAACTGCGGGGCGTCGTTCGAATGGGTGGGCCGGGCGATCAACCCTTACCTCGGTTTCCTCACCGGGTGGCTGATGATCGTCACCTACATTGTCGGCACCGTGGCCGGGACGATCGTCATCGGCCCGTCAATTCTGGCGGTCATCAATGACACGTCGACGGGCGCCGGCATTTCGATCGTCATCGGCGTCGCCGTCATCCTCGTGATGCTTATCCTCGCGGTGGTGGGCATCCGGATCTCGGCCCGGGCCCAGGTCGGCATGGCCGTGATCGAGTACGTGATCCTCATCGGGCTGGCCATCGCCGGCCTGGTATTCGTGCTGAGCCATCATGCGGGGACTTACCCGGTCACTTCGGGCTGGTTCACACTGTCCGGCGTCGGCGGCCACAGCAGTATCTCGGGCGGCTTCCTGCTCGTCATATTCGTCTACGGCGGCTGGGACGGCACCTTGTACGTCAACGAGGAAGTCGAGCACCGGCGGGTCTACCCCGGCCGGGCGGCCGTGATCGCGGTGGCGATCCTGGCCGTGATCTACACGCTGGTCCAGGTTGGCCTGCAGGGCGTCGTCTCCCCGGCGAAGCTGCAGGCGAATGGCGGTTCCGCCCTGGTCTACATCGCCCAGGCCATCGGCGGCACCTCTCTGGCGCGGGTCGTGGCGGTGGCCATCGCGCTGTCGGTGATCGCGGGGACCGGAACCGGCATCGTCCTCGGCGCCCGCATCATCTACGGCATGGCCAGTTACCGGGCGCTGCCGGGATTCCTCGCCCGCGTCTCCCCGCGATTTTCCACCCCGGTTACCTCCAGCGTCGTCGTGGGCGTGCTGCTCGCCGTTCTCACCGCGGTCTACCTGCTCGCCACTAACGTGGCGAGTGCGTTCGATAACATCATCGCGCTTCTCGGAGATTTCCTCGCGATCCTCTACATCCTCACCACGCTGGCGGCGCTGACCTATTACCGGCGCCGGATTATCGCTTCATGGCGGGACGCGATTGTCGCGGGCATCCTGCCGCTCGGCGCCGCGGGCTTCCTTGGCTGGGTTCTTGACCAGAACATTTCGAGCGCCTGGGACTCGTCGAGGGCGCAGGTCTGGACCCTCGTGGGGGTCCTCGTCTCCGGCCTGGTGATGATGTTGATCGCCCGGTTCGTGCTGCGGTCCGTCTTCTTCCGGCTGCCCATCGAAAGCGACTCCGGGCAGCGCGAGGTATCCGTCTAGCGGAGCATCCGGGCGGGCCTGGCCTCCCAGGTGGTCCACAGGGGCCGGTATCCCTGTCTTCCCCAGAACGGTACGGCCAGCGGGTTGACCTGCTCGTACTGGAGCAGGAGGACCGAGACTGAGGCGGCTGCGGCCGCCCGGTGCAGCTGCCCGGTGAGGGTGGCGCCGACGCCGGCTCCGCGCTCGGCGGGGGCAACAAACTGCGCCAGCAGGTAGGCCACGGGTGACCGGCCGGTCCGCGGCGCGATCCAGCCGGCGACCTCTGGCCGCTCCGCGACCAGCAGCCCGATCGGATCGCCACCGCGCTCGGCCAGCCACATCCAGGGGTCAGGCTGACCGAGCTGCCCGGCGATGTCGGTCCGCAGGGCGTCCGCGGTCCCCGGCCGCTCGATCACGCCGCCGAAATAGGTGTCGAACCGGAGCACCTCCATGGTCATTCGCATAACCTCGTCCAGGTCCGCCCGGGTCGCCTGCCTGATCCGCACCCCCGGCGGGCAGTCAGCGGCTACCGCGGGCCGCAGGCCCGCGGACCGGGCGGCGATCACGCCAAGCGGTGTCAGCCCGTGCGCTACCAGGGCCCGCACCCCGGCCACATCGCGGCTCGGCCAGTAGACCAGCGCGGCGGTGTCCTCGCCGGCGGCTTCCGGCACCGAGGCCAGGTGATCGCGCCACCGCGACAGCAGCGTATCCAGCGGGGCCAGTACATCAGAGCCGGTGAGATACGGTGTCAGCCGGAACCTCTGCGTGGCCCCCTCAATGAGCTCGAGCGCACCGGCCGCGACCCAGTGGCAGCACGAGCCCGCCGCCGCCAGGCCCCCGCCCGGCCCGTCCACGGCCAGGTCGGCGCCGCAGCCGGGGACCCAGCCGGAGGTGGCCGGCAGCAGCGGGTCGATCGCCTGCCAGCGCCGGCTGGCTAGTTCCGCCGTCACGCGCAGGTCGGTCAGTCCCACGGCCAGTCGGGGTCAGATGCCGTTCAGTACGGCCTGGAGTTTGCTGAGGCTGTCCGCGGGGGTCGCAGCTTCAAGACGCAGGCGCTCCATGACCGTCTGGTACTTGCGGACCAGGTCCGGCTTTTCCAGGTACTGAGCGGACGCTAGCTGCTCGAGGTAGACAACATCGGACAGGTCGCTCTCGGCGAAATGCAGCACGCTGAACGGGCCGCCCGCCGCGGCGTGGCCGCCTGCCTTGAACGGGAGGACCTGAATCGTCACGTTGGGCCGCTGGGACAGCTCGATGAGATACCTCAACTGGGTCCGCATGACGGACGGGCCGCCGATCGGGCGGATCAGCGTGGCTTCGTCAAGCACCATCCCCAGGGTGACCGGCTCAGCTGCGGAGAGCCGGGCCTGCCGGGCCATCCTCAGGCTGACCCGGCGGCCGATCTCTTTGGGATTCGAGTAGGAGAGCAACGTGACGGCGCGGGCATAGTCGGCCGTCTGCAGCAGTCCGGGTACGAACTGCACCTCGTACCCGCGGATCTCGACGGCGGCCTGCTCGAGGCTGATGTACTCCTCGAACCAGCTCGGCAGGATGTCGGAGTAGTCGTGCCACCAGCCGCGGGAGTTGGCGCGGGCGGCGATTTCGCGGAGCGACTGCAGCTGTGCCTGGTCGGTCACGCCGTAATACTTGAACAGGTCGACGATGTCGCGGTCCTTGAAACCCACCCGGCCGCTCTCGAGCCGGCTCATCTTCGAGTGGGATGCGCGGATGACGTCCCCCGCGTCCTCAAGCGTGATTCCCCTCGACTCGCGCAGCCGCCGTAGCTGCGCGCCCAGGAGAATGCGCAGCACAGTAGGGCTGCCGACGCCGGTCAGCGAGGCAAGATTGAGGACCGGGCCCCCGCCGGGCGCGGCCTTAGTGATCATTCGTCCCCCTGCGCATGCCACCTGACAAGCCGATAACCTAGCAAGTCTCCCATGTAACCGGGCGGATGCACCATAGCTTGGGCGAAAGTGGTCGGTTAGCCGAAGTGCCTGTCGTCCACCCGGCGGAGGAACGCCTCCCAAGCCGCGCTGGTGAACACCAGCGCCGGACCGTGCGGAAACCGGGAGTCCCGCAGCGCCACACCGCCGCTTAGCTCCGCCGCCTCCACGCAGTTGCCGCTCGGGTTGCTGAAACTGCTCTTCCGCCAGGCGCCGACGGGCGGAAACGGTGCCTGCGCACCGTTGACGTAATGATTCACTGACAACCCTTCACCACTCTGACCAGGCCTCTT
>DASWUW010000936.1:0-2022 GCA_036406335.1 Trebonia sp. | reverse complement strand
GGCGTTGGTGAAGGCGTGCGGCGCGTTGGCCGGGACGTTGATCGTCTCCCCGGCCCGCACGGTGACGGTCTCCCCCCGGAACGTCGCCCGTACCTCGCCCTCGAGGACGGTGAACATCTCCTCGAAGTCGTGCCGGTGCGGCGGCGGCCCGCCGCCCGGCGGGACGTGCATGTCGACGAGGGTGTACTTGCTCGCGGTGTCCTGGCCGGTCACCAGGATCGTGTAGGTGTCCCCGACGAGTCCGATGTGGGTCAGCCCCGGGTCTTGGTCCGGCCGGGCGACGGTGAGCGCGCGGGACAGGTCGTCGTCCGGGATCGGGTCCGGCATGGTGCCTCCTGGATGGGGGTGGTGTGCGGGTTGGCGGTCAGCGGGCGAGTTCGGCGAAGAAGTCGTCCAGCGAGCGCGGGGAGCGGCCGAGGATGGTGCGCAGGGTGAGGTTGTTGCCGCCGTGGAACCCGTGCGCGCTGTAGTCGGAGAACATGGCGGTCAGGCCGTCTCGCTCGAAGCCCGCGGGCATGCCGGTCAGGGCGGCGGCGGGGTCGACGTCCTGCGCGGTGACCTCGCGGCCGGCGTACTTGGTCATCAGCGCCGCTATCTCGGTGCGGGTCACCATGCCCCCCGCCGCCAGCTCGAAGGTGCCGCGGACGAGGTCATCGGTGGCGAAGGCGGTCGCGGCGGCCTCAGCTACGTCCCGGTAGTCGACGAACGTCATCGCGGCGTTCTTTGAGTAGGGCATCGCGAACACGCCCTGCTCGACCGCCGACTGCCAGCTGCCCAGCAGGCCCTGCATGTACATCGCGGGCTGGAGAACCGTGAACTCGAGATCCGAGCGGTAGAGCGCTTCCTCGACCGGCCGGGTGCCCGCGTGATTGACCAGCGCCAGTGACGGATGGTAGACGCCGGAGAACACGATCCGCCGGACTCTGGCTTTCTGCGCGGCCGCGACCACCCCGGCGCCCAGCTCGGGCGTGTCGGGTGCGAACGCCGGGATGATGAGGAACACGCCGTCGACCCCGTCCAGGGCGGCGTCCAGGCTGGCCGGGTCGCGCAGGTCGCCGGGCACGGTCTCTCCGGCCCCGGCCTCCCGGGCCTGGTCTCGTTTGGCCGGGTCGTGCACCAGCGCCCGGACCTGGATGCCCCTGGACACCAGGGCGGGCAGCACCAGCCCGGCGAATTGCCCGGTCGCGCCTACGGCAAGTACACGCATGCTTCCTCCAGTCACAGGAACTCGGTCACGCTCAGCAACGTGACCGGGAAGCGGAGTATTTCGTCCGTTTCACTATAGCACTTGCTCCCGGCGCCCCCCGGGCGGGTTGAATGTCAGGCATGGCCGCCGTCGGTAACCCGCGCGAGCCGCGCAGCGACGCGGCCCGCAATCAGCAGCTCCTGGTCCGGGCCGCCATCGCGGCGGTGCACCGGGAAGGACCGCGGGTGCCGATGGCGACGATCGCCGCCGACGCGGGTGTCGGCATCGGCACGCTGTACCGGCACTTCCCCACCCGCGAGGACCTGCTCGGCCAGCTGACCCACGCCTCGTTCGAGCGGGTGCTGGCCAATGCCCGGACCGCGGAGAGCAGCGGGACCCCCGCCGCCGAGGCGCTCCGTCAGTTCATCGCGGCCGCCATCAGCCAGCGCAACGAGCTCGTGCTGCCGCTGCACGGCGGCCCCCCGCCCGTCTGGGAGAAGACCCGCGGCGTGCGCGAGCAGGTTCACCAGGCGATCCGCCAGATCATCGAACGCGGACGGACGGACGGAACCATCACCCGGGACGTGAGCCCGCAGGACATCGTGGTGTTCGGAGCGATGCTGGCCCAGCCGCGGCGACCGGACCCAGGCTGGGACGCGACCTGCCGGCGGCTGCTCGCTACCTACATCGCCGGCCTGGGCACGGCGTTAGCCGACCCTAGTCCTGTGCCTGGCCCTTGAGCGCGCGGCTCCGCCGGGACAGAAGCAGGACGGCCGGGACGATGGTCTCCGGCAGCGGGGCGGCCGCCTCCAGAGCCTGCTCGATCACGTCCAGGT